>JBKJNS010000305.1:0-11977 GCA_046593455.1 Chitinophagales bacterium
ATGATAGGTGGAATCTTCTACACTGTATTTGGGTGCATATGATAATTGGTTGAATAATGAATCACCTTTCATCCAAACCCACTGACCTGCTTGCGAAAAGCAAAAACCATAGTAGAAAAAAAACGCCGAGATAAGAAGCAATCGTTTCAAACAAAAAACATTTTTATAAAAATACAATTTTTGGTTTCATTATTTAATCACCTTGTTTTTTAAAGAAGCCATCAACCTTTTCAAGTCAATCAACCCTTCATTTCCCTCTTAACTAAAAAAGTATATTTTTGTGCCTCTTAAAAAAAACCAAATCAACCTGCTTCCATCACTATGAAAAAAATTTTATCCGGCATTGCTCTATGCAGCTTGCTCTCCCTCTCTGCCAATGCGCAGACCACAACAAACAACAGCACACTCTTTACTATTGGAAATGAAAAAGTATCGGCTGATGAATTTGTAAAAGTTTATCAGAAGACCAATGTGAGCGGCGAAGCAGATTTTTCGGAAAAATCACTGCGTGATTACCTCGATCTGTACGTTAATTTCAGGTTAAAAGTAAAGCAGGCGAAAGACATGAAGATGGATACCACCGCTGCTGTTATCAATGAATTTAAAACTTATAGAAGCAAGCTTACCCCTTCTTACATGTTCGATACTTCATTGCTTCGCGAAGGCTACAAGCGCATGCAAACAGAATTACATGTGCAGCACATACTGGTAAAAATGGATCCCAATGCTTCACCTGCCGATACCATGAAGGCCTATAAGCGCATTATGAATTACAGCAAAATGCTTTCATCAAAGAAAGCCGACTTCAACCAGCTTGCTACCGATTCATCGGGCGACCCAAGTGCAAAAGAAAATAAAGGTGATTTGGGTTGGATCTCTGCCATGCAGGTGATTTATCCTTTTGAAAAAGCTGCTTACAATTTAAAGCCGGGAGTTATCAGCAAACCGGTGAGAACTAATTTCGGCTACCATTTAATTCGCGTTATTGAAACACGCCCTTCGCAGGGAATGGTTACGGTTTCACATATTTTTATAAAACTGCCTGCTAAAGCTACAGATGAAGATATGGCGAAAGCAAAAGCAAAAATTGATTCCATCTATGGCTTGATCAAAGGCGGAGCAAACTGGGATGATCTTGCAAAAACTTATTCGCAGGATAAAACATCATCGGCACAAGGTGGTCAGTTAAAAGAATTTGGTACCGGTCAAATGGTTTCGGAATTTGAAAATGCTGCTTTTGCATTAAAGCAACCGGGAGATTATACTGCGCCGGTAAATACAAAATACGGTTGGCACATTATTAAGTTAGTGAGCAAAAAGAATATTGGTTCTTATGAAACCATGAAGGATGATATTAAAAAGAAAATTGAAGGCGGACCATGGAAAGAACATGCTAAACAAAGTTTCGTGACCAGGTTGAAAAAAGAATATCAGTTCCGCGAATTTGCCGACAAGAAAATGGCACTCTTCTCAAAAATTGATTCATCAATTTTAAAAGGAGTTTGGAATGATTCATCTGTTGCGAAAATGAAAGATGTTGTGTTTATGCTCAACGATACCAAGTGGGCACCCGAAACAAAATCATTTACACAAGCTGACCTTGCTGACTTTATTGAAAAGAACCAGCGCAAGGCAATGGGAAAAGGAACTTCGAAAGAAGTGATGCTGCGCAATATGTATGATCAGTTTACTGCAGCAAGCGTTTCAAATTTTGAAGATGCTCGCCTCGAAGCAAAGTATGCACCCTTCCGTGATTTAATGGAAGAATACATGAATGGTATTCTGCTTTTTGATTTGGCAAGTGATAAAGTTTGGACCAAAGCAGTTGAAGACACCACAGGTTTAAAAGCATATTATGATGTGAATAAAACAAAATACATGGGTCAGGAAAAAGCAAGAACAACCACTTATACCTGCAAGAATCAATCAGTAGCTGATATGGTTACTAAATACCGGGCAAAAGGAATGAGCAATGATGACATGCTTGCAAAGATTAATAAGAAAGATAAATCGAATCTTACAATTGTAACTGATGATTATGAAAAAGGAAAAAGCAGTGAGATTGAAAAAGCAGGATGGGAGGCAGGAAAATCTTACACAGTAAAAACCGATTCAGTAATCCGCATCATGCACATTGAACAGCTACTTCCACCGGCACCAAAACCATTGAATGAAGTTAAAGGTTATGTAGTTGCAGACTATCAGGAAAATCTGGAGAAAAACTGGATCGCACAATTGCGCCAGAAATATCCTGTAACAATCAATGAGCAAGTATTTAAATCTTTAATTAAGAAATAATTTTTAAGGCATTGTCCTTAGCAGCAGTTCTAAGAAAATTTCATTTCCTCTTGCTTAAAGACAAGCAGGTAAAAACAAAAAATAATTGTTTTGCAAAGTGAGAAAAATGAAATCAATTTTTAGAACTGCTTTTTTTTGTGGCTGCGCTTCATTGATCTTTTCTTGCAGTTCAAATTCCGTTAAACCAAAAGAAGAGCCGCTGGCAAAAGTTTATGATAAATACCTCTACAAAACAGATCTTGCCGGCGTAGGCAGCGGTGCAGCCAGACCCGAGGACAGCATACAGGCAGTGCGCAGTTACATTGATAGCTGGATTCGGCATAACATATTACTTCGGTATGCTGAGGATAATTTGCCCGATGAAGAAAAGCGATTGAATGACCGCCTTAAAAATTACAAAGAGTCACTTCTTATTTATGCTTACGAAAAAGAATTGCTTAGTCAGAAGTTAGACACTTCAGTTTCGGAAGATGAAATCAAAAAATATTTTGAAGAACACAACGAAACTTTCAATTTAAAAAACAGCATTGCCAAAGTAAAATACATCATGCTTAAAAGCAATGAGAAAGTAAAACTTGATTCTATAAGAAAGTGGATGAAAAACACAAATGATTTTAACTATCCGAAACTTTTGGGGTTTTGTAACCAGTATGCAATCAGGTTTTCGATCAGTGATAGTGTTTGGTATAATAAAGAAGAATTGGTTGCGTTTTTCCCGGTTAACCGTTTTAATCTTGATAATGCCGAATTCAACAAATCATATCTCGAAGTGCTTGATTCAAATTATGCATTTCTAATAAATTTTGTTGACTTCCGCATTAAAGGTAGTGATGCTCCAATTGATTTTGTACGAAATGAAATTACCAACATCATCGTTAACCAACGCAAGATGGCTTTTATTGGTAGCATTCATAAAAGCATTTATGAGGAAGCATTAAAGAATAGTGACTTTACAAATTATATTGAGGAGAAAGCAGCGAAATAAAAGGTTAGCGTAAACGATAAGAAAAGATGTTCGATTTTTACAACAGAAAATAATGAAAGCACCAATTTACATTTTTGCAATTTTTTTTAGCTCAATCGCAGTTGCTCAGCCAAAACTGGCCGATAAGATTGTGGCTATTATTGATGACAGGTATATTTCACTAAGCGAAGTTGAAAATCAGTACCAGCAATACACCTATCAATCTACTGCGCCAATACCTGCAGATTTGAAATGTCAGATTCTCGACAATTTTATGATTGAAAAATTAATGGTGCGGCAGGCAATTCTCGACAGCGTGGTTGTAACCGATCAGGAAGTTGAGCAGAGCCTTGATTCACGAATAAAAACTTATTCGGGAATGGCGGGTGGCTTAGCTAAACTCGAAGAATATTATGGTAAGTCGATCCTTGAAATTAAAGATGAGTTTCGTGAACCTATTCGTGATAACCTTTTATCAAATGGTGAAAGACAAACTATTGTTAAGGATATCAAAGTAACACCTTCAGATGTAATTAATTATTTCAATACCCTGCCAAAAGACAGCCTTCCTTATTTCAACTCTGAAATTGAGTTGGGTGAATTAATTATTTATCCAAAAGTAAATGATCAGGTTCGTGAATATTCAAAACAAAGAATTCAGGAATTACTGCAAAGAGTTAAAAACGGAGAAAACTTTGCATCACTTGCAAGCGCATATTCTGATGATCCCGGCAGTGCTGAGAACGGCGGAGAACTCGGATTTGTAAACAGAGGGGAACTGGATGAAAATTTTGAAGCAGCAGCCTATGGTTTAAAAAAACCAAACGATATTTCTGATGTGGTTGAATCAGCTTTTGGATTTCACATCATTCAATTGATTGAAAGAAGGGGTGATAAAATAAATGTGCGTCACATTCTTATTAAACCAAAAATTACCTCTTACGATATTTCTAAAGCAGGAAAACTGGCTGACAGTACTTATGATTTAATTCAGTCGGGCAGGTATTCATTTTCATTGGCAGTAAATAAATTCAGTGAAGATGAAGACTCAAAAAACAATGGAGGAATGCTTCAAAACCCAAATAATGGCAGTAATCAATTTGAAGCTTCAGATTTAGGAACCTTTGATCAATCATTGGTTCCTGCAACTGATACCTTACAAGTAGGCGCCATCACAAGACCAATTGTTTTCAGAACAAAAAGAGATGAAACCGGTTTTAGAATCATCTATCTTAAATCCCGGACAAAACCACATCAAGCCAATCTCAAAGATGATTATGATAAAATTCAGCAGATGGCATTGCAAGAAAAACAATTGGTTGCAATTACCAATTGGATCAATGAGCGAATTGAAAAGTCTTACATTTTTGTTGCACCTGAATATCAGGATTGCAGAGTAATTAATAAATGGATCAACAAAGAACAATGAATTATAAAAGTGATGTTGAAGCTGTAGACGGTTTATCCGCAGCTTATAAAAATCTTACTGCCGAAATTGGAAAAGTAATTGTTGGACAATCTGAAGTAGTTGAAAGTGTGCTCACTTCAATTTTCTGCGACGGTCACAGTTTACTCGTAGGTGTTCCGGGCCTTGCAAAAACTTTATTAGTAAAAACAATTGCAGATGTACTCGACCTGAGTTTTAAACGTGTACAATTTACTCCTGATTTAATGCCTTCAGATATTATTGGATCGGAGGTGATGAATGAATCACGCCAATTCTATTTCAACAAGGGACCCATTTTCGCCAACATAATTCTTGCTGATGAGATCAACCGCACACCTCCTAAAACTCAGGCAGCTTTGCTTGAGGCAATGCAGGAACGGGCAGTAACTTTTGCCGGTGAAACACATCCATTGCCGTTGCCGTTCTTTGTTCTTGCAACACAAAACCCGATTGAGCAGGAAGGAACCTATCCGCTTCCCGAAGCACAGCTCGACCGGTTTATGTTCAACATAAAACTTGAGTACCTTACTTCTGATGAGGAATTAACTATGGTAAAGAATACTACTTCATCCGCAAAAACATCTTTAAATAAAATTATTTCGGGAAGTGATATTCAATATTTCCAGCAACTAATAAGAAGAATTCCTGTTGCTGATAATGTTTTAAAATATGCAGTTGCTCTTGCCCGCAAAACCCGGCCTGAAACTTCTGAGTCGCAAACCATTATTAATGATTTTATTTCGTGGGGTGCAGGACCGCGAGCATCACAGTTTTTGGTTTTAGGTGCCAAAGCCCATGCTGCAATAAGTGGAAAATATTCACCCGATATAGAAGATGTAAAAGCCATTGCAGTTCCTGTTCTTCGCCATCGTCTTATTCGCAATTACAAAGCAGAAGCTGAAGGTGTAAGCGTAGAAGATATTGTTTCAAAAATCCTTTAAGTTTTTGCATTGCTTAAAATTTACCGCTGTTTTCTTCACCCTATTTAATAACTTGCCTGCTGATGTTACCGGCAATTAATATTCTTCTCACATTTATTTTATTAAAGTCAATATCCATTGATGCAAATTTTGTTACCTCAGATTATTTGCAAAATGCCTATGTGATCACTAACCAAAACAATCTTCAAAAGTTAGATTCAGCCGGTAACCTATTGTTTCATTACAATCAAAATCGTTTTGGAATTCTTAAGAGTGTTGATGCAACAAACCCAATGAAGATCATTCTTTTTTATCCCGATTACGGAACGGTAGTGTGGCTCGATAATACATTGACAGAAGTGGGATTGTTCTCACTAAAAAAGACAGGAATATTTTCTTCAAGTGCAGTATGTTTCTCTTCCAAAGACAATAACATCTGGATATTTGATGATCAGGAATACAAGCTTAAAAAAATTGATTTCAGCGGAAACATGATTATTGAAAGCAGTGATATGTTTCAATTGATGGGTCATGCAGTGCATCCGGTATTTATGATTGAGCGCGATCAGTTTTTGTATGTTAGTGATCCCGAAATTGGTATCCTTGTTTTTGATGCTTACGGAACTTATAAAGAGACACTGCATTTAAAAAATATTTCCAAGTTCACAGTTATCAATAATGAAATTTATTATTGGGAAGGAAAACAAGTTTTCGTTTATGGAATAAATTCACTGGAAGAAAAATACATTTTATTACCCGAGAATGATCAGACAATCGACCTCTCGATCGACAATAACATTTTGTATCTTTTAGAAAAAGAAAATTTAAAATTGTATCGTTTTTAATTGAAATTACTGCCCTTCATCTTCAGCAACGCCATCACTCATTTTAAGCAATTCAAAAACAGCGTTAACATCATAAGAACTTTTGTTGAATTTGTTGGAAAGAATAATGATACAAGTGTTCTCATCAGGAAGGCGGCAAAACAAGGTGTTGTAACCTCGCCACCAGCCATTGTGATAAATTAATTTTTCTCCATTTTCAAATTCCTTTAATCTCCAACCCAGCCCATAATTTTTTATTCCGGGTTTTTCATAGCTATAACCCTTGTATATTAAATCCAGCGTGCTTTCTTTCAGAAGTATTTCATGATTTAATGCCTGATCAAATAGATAAAGATCGTAGCAAGTTGCATAAACTCCTTTATCACCCAAAACTCCATCTGCAAGAACTTTAGGAACTTGTTTCCATTGAGATCCTTGATAATCTGCCACATGATTTTGAAACGATTCTTCATCAAATGCATCACTCACAAAAGAATGCTTCATGTGAGAAGCAACAAAGATTTTGTTATGAATGAATTGAGCATAAGATTCACCCGACACTTTTTCAATTACCAGTGCGAGCAATGCATAGTTAGTATTACAATACGCAAAGTGTTTGCCTGGTGTTGCCTGCAATGCAGGTTTGTTTTTTATAAAATATTCAGCAACAGTTTGATTAGTAATAAATGAATCTGCAGGAATTTTAATAGTATCAAACACATATAAATAATTCGGCAAACCAGATCGATGGTTGAGCAACATCTTTACAGTAATGCTATCATAAGGGAAACCCTTAATGTATTTTTTAACAGGGTCATCAATACTCAGTTTCCCATCTTCATTTAAAATCATGATGGCAGTTGCTGTGAAAGGTTTACTCACTGATGCCAGTTGAAAAGCCGAACTATCGTTAAATCCTTTTTTCAATTTATAGTCGGCATAACCAAAACAATTATTATAAATTATTGATCCTTTTTGAACCACTAATACACAGCCATTAAATCCGGTATGTTTCACTTTCGATTTAAAGAACGTATCGATGCTTTGTGCGAGGTTAATTTGATTCTTGCTTAGCTTAGTTTTCTTTTCCCAAGCAAATAGTTGATCATCAAAAGCGAGATACTGTTTTGAACTATGAGTGCATGAAACAATCCATAAACATAAAATTACGAATATGATTGGCTTCAAAATTTATATCTTTTAAAAATTGAAAGTTGAAAATCGACTAATCAATTGTGTGCTTAAACTATTACACGTCGAAACTATTGTTCATAAGGAGCATTGGGTGTGTAAATTATTCACATACTTTTTCAAAATTGAATAAAGAAGCGGGCGATATGCTGCATGAGTATCAATTTTAAAGAAAATTAGCAGCTAAATCCTAGCTTATTCTTGGATTTTCAATTGCCTGTTAAGCAATTCTCAGCTAATTACAGATTATTAAATGAAACATTTTATTTGAACTTATGGTAAAAGGTAACCTTGTAACTGTTGTTTCGATTAACTTCTTTCTATTATTTCAACAGTTTATTTTTAAATAAAACTTTATTTTTTTTAAAATACCAGCTTTAATTACCCAAGTACACGCATACCTACTTTTTTAACAAAACACTTTTGAATGAAAAACATTCTAGTAATTACGCTCTCCATTCTGTTCTTAAATTCTCATTTATCGGTTGCTCAATGTTCATTGCCAAAACCAGCCACAGTATCTGTTACATCTGCAAACAGTTGCTCGGCAACTTTAACATGGTCGGCTGTTGAAGGTGCTGCCTATTACAAAGTGAGATATAAGTTTAAAGATATAACCGGCTATACCTATATCCCCGATCAAATCACCGGACTCAGTTATACATTTACTAACCTGCTTCCCGATACAACTTATAAGTTCAGTGTAGCGCCATTTTGCGCCGATGGAACGGGGCCAGAATATAAAAATGCTCAAAAGAGAACCTCAAAAACAACTTTACCGAATGGTCTTACATCGGTTAATCCTTTAGGTGTTTCTACCACCTTATCTTGGTCTAACGCCTGCATTGCAGATAATTATAAAGTTCGTTATCGCGCAACAGGAACAGGGGGATGGACAACAATTACGGGAATACCGGGAACAACTTACAATCTTACCGGATTAACAGTAAATACAAATTACGACTATCAAGTAGCAGGTATTTTTGGCGCGAATACTACTAAATGGACGGCAACTACCGTTGTTAATTCGGGAGTAATTCCTCCTCTGCCTCCAATTGCTCCTCCCAAACCAAATATAATATTGTTTGTATTGGACGATGGGCGCTATGATCAAAACGGCCCCAATGGAGGTCCTTCCTGGTTTGATTCCCCTGCAATTAACAGCATTGCAGAAGAAGGAATTAATTTCAAATATGCTTTCCCTACTACATCACAATGTGCCCCAAGCCGGGTTTCAATTTATACCGGATTATATGCTCACAAACATGGATGTATTGATAATAATAGTAGAAGGTTTGATGATTTAACATTAGTTCAACAAGTTTTAAAAGATGCCGGATATTACACCGGATTTATCGGAAAGTTTGGTCAATTTCAGGGAGATCCAGTAGGGTTTGATTGGTGGGCTACTTCAGATGGAAACATCTATAAAAACCCCACTTATCGAATAAACGGAATCGATACTTCTCTTGAAGGGCATATAGCAGATACATACATCAGCCTTGAGCATCAATTTTTCAATTCAATCCCAGAAGGAAAAAAGTTTATGTTGATGTTCTTTACCCGAATTCCTCATGGTCCTACATTACCACGAGATCAGGATACGGGTCTATATGTTAATGAGACCATGCCTGAACCAAATAATTTTGATAAGTATCAATACAATTATCCTTCTTATTTCGATGGTTACGGACATAAGTTTGCAGGAACACTTTCTGATTTAGATGCAATAAAGCTTCAAGATTTTCAATGTATGAACGGTGCTGAGCTAGCAATGCAAGATCAAATTAATTGGCTTACACAACATAATCAAATGGATAGCACAATGATAATTTATTCATCTGATAATGGATTTTTAGAAGGAGAACATAAACTGGATGCAAAACAAATTGCTCAGGAAGAATCTATTCGTGTACCCATGTTTATCCGTTATCCTGCTTGGTTTCCCGCAGGAACGGTTAGAACCGACATTCAAGCAGTGAACATAGACATTGCTCCAACACTTATCGAAGCCGCACAAATAGTTGATACTTTTGATTGGGACGGAACTTCTTTACATAAACTATATCTTGATAGTGTAAAAAGAAAATATTTTTACTATCAATTCTCGATTGATGGAAATACTCCTGCAATTAGGGCAGTCAGAAGCTCTGAATACAAATACGTAAAGCACTATTGCACATCAACTACTGAAGAATTTTATGATTTAGCCGCCGATCCGAAAGAGAATACAAACCAAATTAATAACTCTGCATTCGACTCATTAATTTCTTCCTATAAAGCTATTTTAGATAGCATAAAAACTGCATTGAATGATACCGATCCCACTTTAATCAATTGCAACCTTGCCAGCCCAAGCTATTCTAAGGAGACCAATGAAGAAACCGAAGAGTTTAATTTGTTGAATGTTGAAATTTACCCCAATCCATCATCCGATTATTTCTTTGTAAAATTCAATGATGAGTTTAGGGAGGATATTGAAATATATGTAACAAATCTTTTAGATGAAAAAGTATTCTTCAGGAAAATGCCCAATACAAATTCATTTAACACTTTAATTAGCTGTAGCAACTGGGTTAAAGGATATTACCTGATGAATGTTAAGAAAGGGGGCAAGCTTTACACAAGAAAATTCACGATAGAGTAACATCAATATTTTATTTGTAAATCAGTTTTTTATTTACAAACCCTCTTCAAAATCAGAAGAGGGTTTGTGCTTCTATACCATCTGTGCTTTCACATTATCACAATAAAATTCTTTAATTAATTTCATCACTGCAATTTTTTCTTCAACAACTGAAGTCTGAAATTATATGACCGGTTATCAAAAGGCTCAACAAAAAATAAAATCGCTGGAAGAAAAAATTGCTGCCTCTGATAATGAGCAGGAAATTGTAGATTGCTATAATTCGCTTTCACATGATTTGTTTGTGTATGAGCTTGACCGTTCATTTCAATATGCAAGGGAAGCAAGAATTCGTGCTCAAAAAATCAATTACAAAAAAGGTATTGGCTATTCTTTTAACAACGAAGCACTTGGTTGCCGCATACGATCCGACTTTAAAAAATCAAAACAATTATCACAGGAAGCTCTCAAATTATTTGAAGAGATTAATGATAAAGTGGGGCAAGCTGAAGCTTTGAACAACATCGCTTTTATGGAAGTGGTGATAGAAGATTTCGAGAACGGGCTACAGCACAGTTTACTTGCACTAAGTATTGCACATGAAACAGGAGAAAAAGATATTGAAGCTTTTGCATCATTGGTAATTGGTATGGTGTACGAACTTTTGGGTGACTACCCGGATGCCATTGATCATCACCTCAAATCACTTACTCTCTCCCGCGTTACAGGCGATCAATCCAACGAAGGGGCAGCGCTTATTCAACTCGGTCAGGTATTCAGAAAAATTAATGCGCGCGAAAAAGCATTGGAGAATTTTCAGGAGGCAAATAAAATTTTTTCCGATTTACAAATTCCATTGCTTGAAGCCGCCTCCATTTTTCATCTTGGAACCATCTACAGCGAAACAGGAGATTACAAACGTGCTCTTGAATTTTTAAAACGAAGCATGCAAATACAAAAAGCTATTGGGCATGCACAGGGACAAGGAGCATGTTTTATGAGCATTGGTATCGTTTATCAAAAAATTAAAAACTGGACTGAGGCGGAAGAAAATATACGCCAGAGCATTGAGCTTGCAAGATCATTCGGTAAAAAAAATTATGAATGCAAAGGCATGTTGCAACTCGCCGAATGTTTGTTAGAACAAGGCAATGAAAATGAGGCAATCCATCTTCTCGATGAGGCGCACAATCAGGCGGAAATTTATGGCATCAAAGAAATTCGTTTCCAGATTCTCAATGGTTTGTCAAAAGCACATGAAATAAAAGGTGACTATAAAAAATCATTTACATATTTTAAAGAGGCAACTGCACTGAGAGAAAAATTAATTAATGAAGAATCATCTTTAAAGAACAAAGGACTTATGTTGTTGCATGAGGTAGAAACTGCAAAACGTGAACGTGAAACAGCAATCAATGACAAGCTGCGTGCAGAACAATCTGAGAAATTCAAAGAACAGTTTCTTGCAAATATGAGTCATGAGATTCGCACACCCATGAACGCAATTACCGGGCTTGTTGATCTTCTTGCAAAAACAAAAATGGATCAGTTGCAAACCAAATACCTGAGCGCAATTCACCAATCGGCAGATAATCTTTTAGGAATCATTCAGGATATTCTCGACTTCTCGAAAATTGAAGCCGGGCAAGTTGAGCTGGAAGAAATTAATTTTAGTGTGAGTGATTGTATCGAATCTGTTTACAGCAC
>JBKJNS010000338.1:0-8310 GCA_046593455.1 Chitinophagales bacterium
ATGTTTTGAATGGAATTACTTACACCGAGTCGGGAACATTCACACAATCATTAACCAATGCTGCAGGTTGCGATAGCACAATTTCATTGCACCTCATTATTAATCACAGCACTGAATCTTCATCATCAATTGAAGCATGTGACAGTTATGTTTTGAACGGAACTACGTACAATGAGTCGGGAACTTTTACGCAAACATTAACGAATGCTGCAGGATGTGATAGTATAATTTCATTACACCTCATCATTAATCACAGCACTGAATCTTCTTCAACAATCGAAGCATGTGATAGTTATGTTTTGAATGGAATCACATATACGGAATCAGGAACATTCTCTCAAACATTAACAAATGCTGTAGGATGTGATAGTACGATTTCATTAAACCTAATTATTAATCACAGCACTGAATCTTCATCATCAATTGAAGCTTGCGACAGTTATGTTTTGAACGGCACTACTTACACGGAATCAGGAACATTCTCACAAACATTAACGAATGTTGCTGGATGTGATAGTACGATTTCATTAAACCTGATTATTAATCACAGCACAGAATCAACAACTAATGTTTCTGCCTGTGATGCTTTTACATGGAATGGAGAAACATTTACCGAATCAGGTATTTATGTTTCTACTTTAACTAATGATGCAGGTTGCGATAGCGTACTTACACTCAATCTCACAATTGGCCAAAGTGTAGAAACAAGTGATACTGCAACAGCATGTGAAAGTTATTTTTGGAATGGTGAAACCTATACGCAGTCGGGAATATATTTAATCAAACTTACAACTTCAACAGGTTGCGACAGTGTGGTTACGTTAAACCTCTCAATAAATCAAGGCACCTCAGTAACCGAAACTGTAACGGCTTGCGGAAGCTATGAATGGAATGGTGAAACCTATACTCAAACTGGTATTTATCTGCTGATATTCACCGATGTTAATGGGTGCGACAGTTTGGTTTCCTTAGATCTTACTATTAATCAAAGTTCTTCTTCTACAGAAAATGCTCAAGCATGTGACAGCTATATTTGGAATGGTGAAACATATACGCAATCGGGCAATTATACAATTACAATTACGAATGAAAGCGGCTGCGATAGCATCATCACATTGCATCTTATTATCAGTAACAGCACCTCGTCTGAAGAAAGTATAGAAGCTTGTGACAGTTTAATTTGGAATGGAGAAACATTTTACCAATCAGGTACCTACACTACTAATTTGACCAATGAAAGCGGATGTGATAGTTTACTAACTATCATTCTTACCATTAATCACAGTTCATCTTCAACAGAGAATGTTGTAACCTGTGACAGTTATATCTGGAACGGTGAAACGTATTCTCAATCAGGAACCTATACTGCGACCTTAGCCAATCAAAGTGGCTGTGACAGCATACTCACTTTGGTACTCACACTCAATCAAACAACTTTTTCGTATGATACTGCCGTCGCTTGTTTTAGTTATGATTGGAATGGTAATACGTATACACAATCAGGCAACTACGAGGTAAAACTTTCAAACGAGTTCGGTTGTGATAGCTTGCTTACTTTAACCCTTGTAGTAAATACTGTTGATGCAACTGTTACCGTGGATAGCGTTACCTTGATGGCAAATGCCGGTGGAGCAACCTACCAATGGATTGATTGCAGTACCGGCATTGCAATATTCGGAGCAACTAACCAAGTTTATATTCCAACAGCTGATGGCAGTTATGGTGTGATTGTTTCCCAGAACGGATGCACTGATACATCAGAGTGTAAAGATGTTTTTGGTGTTGGTGTAAATGAGATTTCAATCAGCAATGGAATGCAACTTTATCCTAATCCTTCATCGGGATATTTTACAATTGATATAGGATCGGTAGCCGAGAATATTGAAATTTCAATTGTTGATGTGAGCGGAAGAATTCTTCAAAAATATTTTTATAATGAAGGAAAAATATTCCATTTCGATTTTGATGCAGCATCAGGCATGTACTTTATCACTGTAAAATCGGGTGAAAAAGAAAAAGTGTTTAAGCTCGTACACGACAGCACGCAAAAGTAAAACTGATGTATTTTATAATGAAAGAAGACTGAAAGCGCATGTTGCTTTCAGTCTTTTCTTTCATTAACACAAAAAAATTTTCCGCCTTGAGTTGATATTGAAGAAAAGGAAAAAACCGAAATCAAAATCTTCATTCAAACAAAATTCTAAAGCTTTCTATCAGGGAATATTTTTTTAATCGCTTCATGTACTGAATGAACATGTAGTTTTTCATAGATGCGCCTAATGTGTGTACGCACTGTATCTAAAGCAACTTCGAGTTTTGAAGCAATCATCTTGTAGCTGTAACCATCAATCAATAATTGCAAAACCTCCTGCTCGCGTGCACTTAGCATATCAATCTCCTGATTACGGGCTGGTTGTTTTGGAAACAATTCTAAAACTTTTCTTGCAATAGATGAAGTCATTGGTGCACCACCGGTATGAACATCTTCAATTGCTTCAAGTATTTTTTGAGGCGGTGTTTTTTTAAGAATATAACCGTTGGCCCCGGCACGAATTGCTTCAAATACCCGCTCATTATCTTCAAACACAGTAAGGATTAAAACATTTACCTCTTTAAAATTTTTTCTTATAATTTTTAATCCTTCAATTCCATTTACTCCTGCCATTTCAATGTCCATTAAAACAACATCGGGTTTCAAAATTTCAATGTGAGCTTCAACCTCATTGCAATTTTCATAAGCGCCAAGCAACTCAAAACCTTTTGATTTGCTTACCAGCATTGACAATGATTCGCGAAGAAATTTATTGTCTTCATAAATAATTACTGTAATTTCCATAGTGATTTTTTTATCTGCTAACTTTTATTCAAATGGAATTTCTAATCGCACTGTTGTTCCTTTCCCTAATTCTGATTTCAATAATAATACTGCTCCAATAAATTTTGCTCTTTGATTCATGTTCACTACTCCATTCCCCGATCGCTGCTTGTCAACATCAAAGCCTTTTCCATTATCCTTCACTTCCAACACAAGCACATTTCGCTCTCTGAATAAATATACAATTGCTGATGTTGCTTTAGAATATTTAGCCATGTTATTTACTGCCTCCTTAAAAATCAAATAAAAATCTTTTCTTTTTTCCATGGGGATTACCAAATCTTTTGCCGTGTCATCAAGTTTCATTTCAACCTGAATTCCCGAGGCATCCAAAATTCCGCTTGCATATTCCCGCATGCGTATAAGAATATTTCCAACCTTATCATTGTTTGGATTTACCGACCATACAATATCACTCATTAAATCCATCGCCTCTTTCGATGCTGAAGAAATAGTATTAAAGAGTTCTTTCTCAGCCGATGCATCATCGGTTTGTGAAGTTGCTAAATGACTCATTAGTGAGATACTGCTAAGTGTGGAACCTATATCATCATGCAGATCACGCGCAATTTTACTTCGCAGTGAAAAAAGTTTTTTGATCTGGTTAATTCTGTACTTGTATAACCCGTATACAGCAGCAGTGAATGCAAGAAGGCATAAAAAATAAAACCACCAGGTGCGCCACCATGGTGGAGGAATAATGATGCGCATTGATACTCCCTTGTTATTCCATACCCCGTGATTGTTCGATGCTTTAACAGTAAAAACATATTCCCCCGGTTGCACATTTGTGTAAGTTGCATAATTCCTGTTGCCTGCATAAACTGTATCGGGATCAATATCCTCCAAAAAATATGAATACGTATTTGCATGCGGATCGGCAAAATCCATTGCAGCAAAATTGATGGTGAAAAAATTCTGATTATACTTTAATGTAATTTCCTTTTTCTCTAAAAAATCCTTTACAAGGTTTTTGTTATCATCAAAAATTGAATGATCAAATATTTTAAAGTCAGTTAGATTTACTTGAGGCACATTTTTATTTCTGTTAAGTTTATCAGGATAGAATGATACCAACCCTTTTTCATTTCCAAATAACAATCTGCCATCCATACTTTTATTTGAAGCTGTTGCATTAAATAAATTCGACCCCAATCCATCGGCAACAGTAAACCGAATAACTTCCTTTGTTTCAGGATTAAATTTTACCAATCCATTGTTAGTGCTCATCCAAAGATTCTGATGTGAATCAGATTCAATAGCATTGATTAAAAGCAGATCATCGAGGTTCTTAAATTTATGAGTCTTAAACTTTTTAGTAACAGAATTGTAAGAGCACAAACCCTTTTTTGTCCCTATCCAAATTAAATTATTCGCTCCAGCATGAAGGCAAATAATACCGTTATCGGGCAATGATGCAGAATCATTCCTTGTGTGATAAAATGAATCAATTTTTTGTGAGGATATCCTTTGAAACAACCCATTGTCTGTTCCAAACCAAATACTCTGATCACTTGACTCAACAATGCAACGAACAGTTGCCTCAGTAGAATTTCCTTGCCCTCTTATCAACTCTGCTTTTGAAGATAAAGGATTAAACCTGTTTAGCCCGGCACCTGATCCAAGCCAGATATTTGCACCGTGGTCTTCAATTAATGCTCTTACAAAACTACCACCCTGGGATAGCGATGGAATTGTTATTGAATCAATTTTAGGAATGAAGTTTTCTTGTGATAAAAATTTTTCTTTTTCGCTTTTCTTCATAACACAAATGCCCAATGGCGTTCCCAAATAAAGATCTCCATTTTTAGCCGCGCATAGTGCTAACGGATTTTTTCGGTCATGCTTAAAAACAGTATTGAGCCCGATAGATTTAATATTTCCATTTGAATCAATCGCGAAAACAGAATCGCTTTCTGAAGCAATCCATGTTGTATTTAATTCATCACAAGCTATCGCCGTTACTGTAAAATTTGTTTCAAAGAATATTTTTCTGTCTTCATCGATAACATAAAATTGCGATTGATGGCTGTTGTATTTTGATACATTGCTTTGAGTGCCGATCCAAAGAAACCCCACCTTATCTTCGTAAAAGCTGCTGATAGAGTTTGCAGAAATACTACTTGATACATTTTGAATATTCTTAAAATTTGCAAGTGGCATTATGTTAAACTGCTCATCAACTGAAAATTTAAAAAGTCCCTGTTCAACAGTTCCTAACCAACAATTATTTTGTGCATCCACATAAAAAGAATTTGTACTTGACAAGGCAATATTGAATGCTTTGTTTAAAGCAGGTAATAGGTGATAAAATTTCACTTCTTTATCTTTTACTCCCGCGGCGGGAATTATGTCAAGCATGGTGGAAGATGATCTAATCCAAATATTATTCTCACGATCTATAAATAATTGTAAGTACTTATTCTCTGAAATTGAAGATGGATCATTTGGGTTATGCCTGTAATGTTTAAATGAGATATCCTTTTTCAAAAGTTCTTCCTTGCCAAAATAATCAAGCCCTTCATCAGTGCCGATCCATGCATTACCTAAATGATCAAAAGCAATGTCCATTACATCATTTGTATAAATGCTTGAAAAATTATTCTGCGAGTGCAAGAAAAACTGAAAGTTTGTATCGGCAGTTGAAGACGATAATTTATGAATCAATCCATTGCCCGTTGTAGCAATCCACAGTGTGCCATTTTTATCTTCAGCAATCGAGTTGATGTAACTATTTTTTAGAAAAGTATAAAAACGATCGCTGCCTGAATCATATAAACATAACCCAAGTTTTGTGCCTGCCCATAAATTTCCATGCGAATCTTTAAAGACAACATTTACTTCACTATTTGAAATTGAAAATTTATCCGCTTCATTTTTCCTATACATCTTTTCAAAAATTCCATCATATTTTATTAAACCCTCAGAAGTTGCAAACCAGAAAAATCCCTTATTATCCTGTGAGATAGAAGAAACGAGAAGCCCTTTCGAAGCAAAATTGTTGAGTACATTTTCAAAAACGGTCTGCCCATTCTGAGCAATGGAATATTTAGGTACCAATAAAAGTTGAATGCAAAAACATATTTGCAGACATTGCCTCTTTGATTTTAAAATACTAATCATTCAAATTAGAATAGGCTTGATTTAAAAGGAAATGTTCTTTCTCAATTGTAAGAAAGAACATTCCGGTATTTTCAAAAAACTTATTGTCCTGATGGACTTGTTGTACCGCTCGTAATTTGTATTGCACAATACTTGGGGCAAACCCAAGGACCGCTTGTTGTTCCTTGCGCGTATGCAGGTGCAGCCTGTGCCGAGTTAAAGTTCAGCAACGGATTAGAATTTGATTTTGCTTCGCTTCTTAGTTTTTTAGTCCCTGGTTTATATAACTCATCATTAAAACCAGTAAGCGGGTACACTTCGTATCCCGAATCAAGTTGAATTACCACACTGCCGTTGGCCTTAATTATTGAGTCAATCTCACTTACACTTACTCTATAAATTTTAGGTTGGCAGGAGGTGGTTGCAAATACTACAGCTATTACTGCCAGCACTGCAATTAATTTTAATGCTTTGTTTTTCATAAGAGTTAGGGTTTTTGTTTGTTGAAAGATAGAAACAATTTATTTCACAAAATTTTTATTTGCATTCCGCCACCACCGGCGCACGCACACCGGCGATGGCTTCTTGCAAATAAATTCTTCGATTGCCGTAAGCCCAAAAACAAATTGCAATCATGAATTTATATTATGCAGCATAGCTTGCTGAATTAGCTGAATCCAGATTTCTGCTGCCTTTCATTGCGTTTGATTTTCTTGAACGGAAAATCAAATCAGGATCAATCTCCATTATTTGTTTTCTGATTTCGTACCAAACTGCATTAATATTTTCCTGCGTGCACTGTATCACATGCGGGAACTCGCTTGTTGTAAAATTTTGATTCACTGAATCTGAATTGTGGTTTGAATTTTTCATTTCAATATAATTTAAAAGGTTTCTTAATGATGTAAAGATGCTTTGGTAAAAAGGCTCATGCAATCACATCTTCATGTGACAATGTTTTAAAAGCTCTTATCTGATTATTGTTATAGTTCTGCTCTCTACAATTGAACCATTAATCATTAAGGCATAGTGATAAACGCCCTGATTGAGTGTAGAAGAATACAAAGTAACATTTCCAACACCTGCTTCTTCAATTTGATACTGCTTTACCAAATGATCTTTATTGTCAAAGATTAATATTGCTGCATCTTTAAAGTTGCCGCTGATTTCATAATTAATAAACCCGGTTTCATCATGCGGTAATGAAGGCGATTGAAATAGCTGTGCACTAATTTGTGAGTTGGTATTCTGTTTCTCAAACCTTGATTTTTTTGCAACATCAGGTGCAGAGGCTACTAAATCCTGGGCATTAAGGGATCTGAAAGAGAGATAAATAAATACGATTGCAATTGATAGTGTTTTCATAATTAAAATTTACTTGGTTGTTTTTAACGATGCAAATATCTGCTTGCCGATTGCCTCTAACAATCACATCTTAATGTGACATTGCCATTAAGATTGCTGATTCAATCTTTTCTACATTCTAAATACTAATGGATAATCGTAATTATACGCCGCTCGGCAATTACATTATTGACTTTTAATGCATAGCGGTAAATACCGGGGCGCAACGTACCTGCAAATAATGTTACATATCCGTTACCGCTTTCATCAATCTCGTATTCTTTAACTACATGATCTTTGCTGTCAAAAATTACTACGCTTGCAGTTTCATAGGGGCCGCTAACTTCATAATGGATAAACCCTGTTTCATCATAAGGCATTGCGGGAGATTGAAAAAGCTGTGCGCTAATTTTATTGTAATCCTCCGGTCTGTCAAACCTTGTTCTTTTAGAAATATCGGCTGATGCGCTGATTATGTCTTGTGCATTCACGTAGTTGAATGAACAGCAAATGATGCTTAAAATAATTGTTAGTGTTTTCATAAGTTTTGTTTTTCTGACATCGCAAATATGCGCTGCTGCCGAAGCTCGTTTCAATCGCATCATTATGCGACTTAGTTTGGACTACCCATTAATCGGCAACTATTAAATCACTTCGCATTCTATCTTTGCGCGCTATGGCAGACAAAGACATTTTTAAAGACATCATCTCGCATTGCAAAGAATATGGATTCGTTTTTCAATCGAGCGAAATCTATGATGGGTTGAGTGCAGTGTATGATTACGGGCAGAATGGTGTTGAACTAAAAAATAACATTCGAGAATACTGGTGGCGCAGCATGGTTCAACTGCATGAGAATATTGTGGGACTCGATGCCGCCATTTTTATGCACCCAACAGTATGGGAGGCAAGCGGACACATAGTTGCTTTCAGTGATCCGTTAATTGATAACAAGGATTCTAAAAAAAGATACCGAGCCGATGTTTTGA
>JBKJNS010000388.1:0-2920 GCA_046593455.1 Chitinophagales bacterium
ACCATAGTCGGCAAAAGATTCGTTGAGTGTAATGTTTGACCACGATTCGCAGGTAACCAAATCACCGAACCACTGATGAAATAACTCATGTGAGATCACATCTTCGCGATCACCATCAATCATTTCCCGTGCTGTTTGATTCATGAATGAGCCATGCAGCGTAGCAGAAACATTTTCCATTGCGCCCGAAACATAATCATGTACAACCACCTGCGAATATTTTGGCCATGCATAATCAACACCGAGCAGATTAGAGAAATGCTGAATCATCTCAGGCGTGTTTCCAAAAATTTGTTTTGCATACTGATTGTAAGCTGAGTCGATGTAATAGTTCACTTCAATTTTTTTCCACTTGTCTTTTACAATTGTGAAAGGCCCCACAGCCATCATTACTAAGTATGGGGCAAATGGCTGATCGAGTTTCCATGTATCGGTATGTGATCCATCGGCATTTTGTTTTGAAGAAATCATTAAACCATTTGAAAGAGTTACCTGTTTTTTTTCTGCAGTGATGGCAATCTCCAAAGTTGTTTTCATGTTTGGCTTATCTACTGTTGGAAACCAGCAGGAGTTAGATTCTGTTTCACCCTGTGTCCAAACTTGCCTCGGTTTGCTTTTATCTTTTCCATCGGCATTAATAAAGTACAATCCCTTTGCATCATTGATAGCAGCCGATCCTTCCTGCTTTACTTCATTCGGCTTTGCTGTGTAGTCAATATAAATGGTGTAAGATTCATTTCTCGAATATGATCTATCTAATTTTATTTTTAGTTGTAATGAATCATAGGTGTATTTCAAAGCAGTATTTCCTTTGGCCTTTACCAACTCGATTTTATTAATGTCGAAAGATTTTGCATCAAGCGTAAGGGAATCTGTTGGAAAGAAGTGCGGCTTAAATGTTACCGATGCTTTACCAATCAGTTGTGCTTTCTCCCAGTCAAAATGCACATCGAGTTTTGTTTTGACGATGTCGTTAACGATTGTATTTGATGCACGATATTCTTTGGGAGTTACCACAATTGCATCTTCAGGAATTTCAAACACTTGCGAATCTTCTCTCGGAATTGGCGACGGTGGCAGTTGACTTGTTTCAATTTTTTTTGAGTTGCTGCAAGCTGCAACTACTAAGAATATAAGTGATGCAAATAATAGTTGATGAATAGTTTTCATTCTGTAAAGGTCCAATAAAAGTTAAGGTGCAAAGAAAAGAACATTTAAAGTAAGTTGTTTTCGTAACTTCTATGTACAGCATTCAGTGACAAAATTGAATACAGACATGAAATATCAATATAGCATTGTTGTATCTTTTCATCCTCAATTTTAATCTTTAAAAATGAAAAACAATTTTGCATTGCTACTCAGCCTTTTCTTTGCTTTTATTTCCTGCTCATTCAATTCAGACAATGCGAACAAAACGGAAAAGGAATCAACATTTACTTATTCACTTTCTTTAAAGCTTATTGCTTCGAACCTCGAAGGACCGATTGGAATGGCGGTACCGAATGACGGATCCAAAAGATTATTTGTGATTGAGCAGGAAGGAAAAATCAGAATCATCTTAAATGGTCAATTGCTTCCAGTCCCTTTTCTTGATGTGTCTTCAAAACTTGATCACTTGAATAATACCTATTCCGAAAAAGGATTGCTTGGTCTTGCTTTCCATCCACAATATAAAACCAACGGCAAATTCTACATCTATTATTCAGCTCCTACATCAACAAAAGGAATGGACAACAAGAGTGTGATTGCTGAATATACTGTTTCATCAAATCACGATATTGCAAACACATCAGGAAAAATAATTCTCGAAATAGAAGAACCTGAATCGAATCATAACGGCGGTCAGCTTGCCTTTGGACCTGACGGTTATCTGTATATTGGCGTTGGAGACGGAGGTGGCGCCGGTGATAAACACGGAACAAACGGCAACGGACAAAATCTGAATTCACTGCTCGGCAAAATTCTTCGTATTGATGTTGACGTTCCAAAAGGATATTCTGTTCCCAATGAAAATCCTTTCGTGAACAGAAATGCAAAGCCGGAAATTTATGCTTACGGGTTGCGCAATCCGTGGCGGTTTTCATTCGATAAAAAAACAAGTAGAATTTTTTGCGGAGATGTAGGTCAAAATGATTGGGAAGAAGTTAATGTAATTGAGAAAGGAAAAAACTATGGTTGGAGAATTATGGAAGGAAAACATTGCTACGAACCTTCTCAGAATTGTAATACCGAAGGACTTACGTTGCCCATTGATGAATATGATCACACAACGGGAATTAGTGTAATAGGTGGTTATGTTTACAATGGAACGAATAAAGAAATGCAGGGTAAATACATTTTTGGTGATTGGAAAGGAAAGATTTTTATGCTCCTTAAATCGGCGGCAGAAAACAAATGGGAACGCAGCATATTGTCCATAAAAAATTTAAAGGGCGAATTGTACATCAACAGTTTTGGTGAAGATGAGATTGGTGAATTGTATGTTCTCGGTCAGGAATCACTTGGTCCTAAAAATGCGGGGAAAATATTTATGATTGAGTTCGAGTAATAAACTTAGTGTCTTCACTTACATTTTGTGTTTGCACTTTTATATGTTCTTTCGATTTCTCAATATAAAAAATCACGCATTCATATTTTTCTGAAAGAAGGAAGGTTAAGAATATTTATCTTCTGACTAAGAATAATTCATTCCAACAATAATTTTTATTCTCTAATAGTGAAATTTTTGAAGGTGATTCATTTTAAATGAAATCGCTATCAGGGTTGAAAAAATCACTGACAGTGTTACGGATCCTCCCTTCTTATCCCTTCTTTATAAACCTCCAACGCACGCTCGCTCGCCATTGCATGATCAACAATTGGCTGAGGATATTCGAATGAATCGAGTTCAGGAATCCATTTGCGGATGTACTTCATTTCA
>JBKJNS010000411.1:0-5222 GCA_046593455.1 Chitinophagales bacterium
TTTCCCGCAATGAATCAATTGATCACTGAAATTTCAAAATCATGTTACCTCACCATGGGAAAATTTCCGGTGAGTTGTGTAATCAGAATTCCTATTGGTGCTTATGGTGGCGGCGGGCCTTATCACAGCGGCTGTCATGAATCAACCATACTTGCGCAGCGCGGAATAAAAGTTTGTTACCCTTCCAATGCTGCCGACCTAAAAGGTTTGTTGAAAGCTGCTTACTACGATCCTAATCCTGTTGTAATGTATGAACACAAAGGTTTGTATTGGAGTAAAGTTGCTGGAACTGAAGATGCAAGAATGATTGAGCCCGATGAAGATTATATTATTCCGCTTGGCAAAGCAAACATTGTTCAACATGCATCACAAGAAAATTTGGATGAAGGAAATTCAATGGTGATCATCACTTACGGCATGGGGGTTTATTGGGCAAAGAATGCTTCAAAGAAATTTCCTGGTGCTGTAGAAATTGTTGACTTGCGAACTTTATATCCGCTCGATGAAGATTTGATTTATGAAAGAGTGAAGTTGCACAGCAAATGTTTGATCCTCACTGAAGAAACCATCACCAATTCTTTTGCGCAATCATTGAGCGGTAGAATTTCATCTGAATGTTTCAGGTACCTCGATGCACCTGTAAAATTTATGGGAGCATTGCCGACTCCTGCTGTACCGCTCAACATGGCATTGGAAAAAGAGATGTTGCCGAATGCAGAGAAGGTTGCGAATGAAATCGAGAAGATGCTAACTCAATAGCTATTATTTTTAGATTGAAAAATACAATCGAAAAAATTCTGCTTAAGCGACTTTTTAATGTTTAAAACTTCTTGCCAACGAAAGAGAAGTTAAAATAAATTCGCCTCATGAATTCGCCCGTCATTGAGAAAAGTTACCTGCTCGAATTATTAGATGATTTCAAGAATGAGGTTCATTCTAAAATAAGACAGCGCGGTAATGAAGTTTTTCAGCGCAACAAGAATAACCCTTTCGAAATTTCGGAAGATGAACTTGAATTGGAAATGACTATTTCAAGTACCGATGGAATCACGCAGTATGAAGTTCATCTCACTCTTGACCCCGATAATGAATATATCTATGGTGATTGCGATTGCCCCTATGCCGCCCCTGATCAAATCTGTAAACATCAAATTGCCGCTGCGCTTGTCTGGAAAGAAACACTAAAGAATCAGCCCGTTAAAAATGTTGTAACAAAAAAGAAAGCATCTAAACCCACAAAAGTTAATGCGCTCACTTCACCCAAGTTCATCAACATCAATTCATCTTCGCTTGAGCGATGGCAAATACAGTCGTACATGGGCTATCGCTATTTCAATTGGAATTCGGGTGGATACGGGAATGTAACAGAAGTGATTGAAGAGAAAAAAATTTTCAAAGAGTACATTGATGCGAGCGGATCATTTACTGCTTCAATACAACATGTTGCCGATGAACAATTGCGCTTCTCCTGCAACTGCGGCACGCTTAAGAAAAATCATTTCTGCGATCACCTCGTTGATCTGGTAGAGAAAGTGCTGCGTAAACAGGGAGAATATTATTTCCTTCGTTATGATGATCATTCAAATGAGATTAAAAATGAACTCCGTAAATACGGACTAACTCCGGTTGATGAAGTTGCGAATCAGTTTAAGTTTGGTGTTGATCGCTGGGGGCATTTCACCATACTCTCACAACCTGAAAATCTTCTTCCCATATCATCACCGCAAAACTTAGAGCATATAGCGAAACAGTTAGGATTAAAAAAGGAATTGCCGCCACTCAACATCAGCATGAAAAATCTCCCGGAGGGATGGCTCGAAACAGGATTGTTGTTTTATCTCGAAGGCAAATGGAATCTTCCGTTTTGGATTGATGGATTGTTTTTCGTGAAAAGAAAAACTACGGGGCGAGGGATGGAGAAACTGATTTTGCGCGCCCCCGAAGATTTGCATGCTTTTACCGATCTGGGTTCCGATGTGATTGAGGAAATGGAAAAGATTACAGAGCAACAAATGCTTTCGCATCTTACACAGAACGGGCAGGATTACTTGCAGAATTATGGAACACCATTGAATCAAATAAATGAAGAAGGAAAAAAAATATCGGCGCTCCGTTTTCATGAAGTGATCGGAAATATGCTTCCGTTTCTTTCCTCCTATGAACATTTGTATGCGCATTATGGTGAACAGAAAGTGAGTATGAACAATGTGAAAAAAGTTTCATTCTCACCACACATTCCATCCTTCACATTTGTGCTTGAACAAAATCAAAATGTACTTACGCTGCAATGCAGGGTTACCATTGCTGAAGAAGAAAACTACCTGAATGAATACACTGTTTTTCAACCTGGTTTATTGATAAAGAATCATGTATTACATCTGGTGAAGAAAGAAGATTTGAATGTAATTCTTGCTTTCAAAAAAGGAAGCATCATGATTCATGAGCAAGAGAAGATGACCTTCTTCGAAAAAATTCTAAAGCCGCTCACTGAGAAATACAAGGTTGATTTTGGCGACCTCATCAAGTTTGAAAACATTGAAGGAACTCCGCAGGGAAAAATTTACCTGAGTGAATTGAATGAAACTTTTTTACTCATAAAACCAACATGGCAATATGGGCAGATAGAAGTGCAAGCCGATGGAAAGAAAGAATCTGTTATAGAGAAAGACAAAACAATTTTCAAAGTAAAAAGAAAGCCCGAAGAAGAAACGCCGCTGCTCGATTTGATAAGAGGAACGCACGATGCTTTCAAGCTTCAGCGCAACGAATTTTTCTATCTTCCTTTCACTACTGCTATGAAGAACAATTGGTTCATCAACTTCTACCATCAAATGCAGCAAGCAGGCATTTCTGTTTTCGGGATGAATGAACTGAAAAAGTTTCGGTACAACACCAACTTCCCCAAGATGAACATATCTGCTTCTTCAGGCACTGATTGGTTCGATGTAAAAATGGAAGTTACTTATGGAGAGCAAACAGTTCCCTTAGCTGCACTCCGAAAAGCCATCATGCTCAATCAGGAATTTATTCTTCTCGGCGATGGCTCATTTGGAATGCTTCCGCAAGAATGGATTACACGCTATTCGATGATGATGAAGATGGGTGATGTAAAGGGCGACACTGTTAAGCTTTCAAAATTTCATTGGACACTGATTGATGAATTGCACGCCGAACTAAATGATGATGATTTGTTAGCAGAAATAGAAGAGAAAAAAAATCGCCTGCGCAACATTGATAAACATCAGGAAGCACAGTTGCCCTCCGCCATCAATGCAACACTTCGCGATTATCAGCTCTCAGGATTTCAATGGCTCAGCATGCTCGATCATTTAGGATGGGGCGGCATTCTTGCCGATGATATGGGATTGGGAAAAACGCTGCAGACACTTTCTTTCCTTCAGCATATAAAAGAAAAATCAAGCGGCGAAACACACCTTATCATTTGCCCCACGTCACTCATTTATAATTGGGAAAATGAGATTCAGAAATTTACACCACAACTTTCATTTCATATTCATTACGGCAGTGACCGCAAATTCAAGCATGAAGAATTTAAAAACTTCGACCTCATCATCACCAGCTACGGCGCTGTGCGCAACGACATTGAGGAGTTCACCAAATTCCGCTTCGGTTATGTGGTGCTTGATGAAAGCCAGCAGATAAAAAATCCCGCAGCACAGATTACCAAAGCCATTCAACTGCTTTCATCAAGAAATAAAATTGCATTGAGCGGTACTCCGGTACAAAACAACACCTTCGATTTGTTCTCTCAAATGAATACGCTCAACCGCGGCATCTTCGGAAGCATGGAATTTTTCAAGAGTGAATTCGCCACACCGATTGATAAGTTTGGCGACAAGCAGAAAACCGAACAACTCCGCAAACTCATTTATCCATTCCTTCTTCGCCGCACCAAAGATCAGGTAGCAAAAGATCTTCCTGCTAAAACAGAAACTATTCTATGGTGTGAGATGGAAAAGGAACAGCGTAAGATTTACGACAGCTTTAAGGATTACTATCGCACCACTATTATGGAACGCATTGCAAAAGACGGATTAAACAGAAGTGGCATTTATGTTCTTGAAGGTTTGCTGAAGCTGCGGCAGATTTGTGACTCACCCGCCATCCTGAATGAAAAAGAAAAATTTCCGAATGAATCAGTGAAGCTCGATGAATTGATTCGTGAGCTTGAAGAAAATACAGGCACACACAAAGCACTGGTGTTTTCTCAGTTTGTTTCCATGCTCTCACTCATTGAAAATAAACTGAAGCAGCAAGGCATCACCTATCAATATCTCGATGGAAGTACCACAGCCCTCAATCGCCAAAAAGCAGTGAAAGAATTTCAGGAAGATGCTGACATACGTATCTTTCTCATCAGTTTGAAAGCCGGAGGACTCGGGCTTAACCTCACCGCCGCCGACTATGTTTATCTTATTGATCCGTGGTGGAATCCTGCAGTAGAACAACAAGCGATTGACCGCACACACCGCATCGGACAAACCAATAAAATTTTCGCCTACAAAATGATTTGTAAAAACACTGTTGAAGAAAAGATAATCACGCTGCAGCAAAAGAAAAAAGCGCTCGCATCAGATCTTATTTCAGATGAAACCGGTTTTGTAAAGAAACTTACCAAAGAAGATGTGGAGTATTTGTTCAGTTAGTATTCAGCTAATATATGAGTGATGTTAAAATTTTTGCAGATGCAGATCAAAGCATCGCAAACCACCATCTGAATTTTTTGCAGATGGCTTTTTTCACCTTCATAGGAGAATACAATATTACAACCCCGAAATAACAACATAAGATGATGGTATTAGGGGCTTTGTTTTTTATATCACTTAGTTTCCTTCACCAAAAAGTATTCAGAAACTTACTAGAGAATGAGCGTGTATTTCTGCAGAGAAAGAATCCTGCATAAATAAACATTAAATATTTTTTACTGAAGGTGATGATAAATGCAAATGAAGTTTATACTTTCATCGTCCCAAAGAATTTGCAATGCCGAAGTCACCGAAAGAAATGCTGGAAGCCATCATTAAAAACTTGCCGAAGAATACAGGTAAAACTTTAGAGGAGTGGAAAGAGATTGTAAAACTTAAAGGTCCTAAAGAAAGAAAAGACCGTATAGCTTGGTTACAAACTAAACACAACTTAGGTGCTGGACAAGCAGGTACTATTGTTCGCATGATGTATGAAGGGCTGAATGATTATGATGA
>JBKJNS010000481.1:0-2862 GCA_046593455.1 Chitinophagales bacterium
CAAAAACCCAGCATGTTTTGCTTCTGCAATTGCCTGTTCTAAAATTTTAATGATCCAACGAAATTCTCCGCGCACATAAATGAAAGAAAGATTTGCTTCGAGCGCAAAACTTGAAACAATCATTCCTTCAATTAATAAGTGAGGAATAAATTCCATCAGATAGCGATCTTTGAAAGTGCCGGGTTCACTTTCATCGGCATTGCATACAAGATATTTTGGGCGCCCCGATTTTTTATCGAGGAAACTCCATTTCATTCCAGTTGGAAATCCTGCACCACCTCTGCCTCGTAAACCAGATTTTTTTACCTCTTCAATTATATCATTCGGAGCCATCTTGATTGCTTTCTCAATAGAAGCATAACCGCCATTGGCACGATAGACATCGAATGATTTGATGCCTTCAATATTTATTTTATCTATAAGAAGTTTGCGTGACATGGCTTATTGTAAAGGTTCGATTTTTATTGGTGACTCTTTCCTTAAGCAACGATTCCAGTTTTCTATCAATTCATTTTTATGAAGCATAGTCCATTCAATAACAAATCCTGCAATTCGTGGCGGCAAATTTCCTTCGAAAATCCTTGCCTCGTCAATATTAATTTTTGCTTTGAACTCACCATACTCAGCATGAAAATGCATAGGTAAATGATCACTCCAATACATTGTGATTGCTATACCAAAGAAGTAGCTAATCTTCGGCATTATTCCGATTTGTTTTGTAATTGTTCCCAGGTTAAGCCGGTGAGCTGCATATACATGTTCTCTTTATCAAAATCCAAATCATCAGACCAGCAAACAACATTGTCGCTTGTGCGAATGTAAACTCCCTTGAAAAAATTTATGTCATCCCATTCTTTGAAAGCTCCCTTGCCGGCAAAATCAGAATAATCAAGCGTTCCCTGAACGCCATCTGTAAACCTAACCCATATTTTATAAGGTTCAAGCGCTTTTACTTCTACCAGATTTACTTTCATAGTTACAAAATTATCAATTATTCACTTCTGATTTATTTCTTAATTCATTCAACAACGACTCAACTTTTTCTTCGGTATCCAAAAACTCATGATAGTGCTCACCGCATTGCAACATTGGAGCATAACCACAAGCAGCCAAACATTCAACACGCTTTAAGGTAAACATTCCATCAACGGAGGTTTCACCTACTTTAATTCCCAATTTATTTTGAAGTGTTGAAATTAATTTTTCTGCTCCTCGAATTTCGCACGGACCTGTATGGCAGATCTCTAATAAAAATCTTCCAACAGGTTGCATGTTATACATGGAATAAAATGTAGCCACTTCATAAACTTCAATGGGTTGTATGTGCAGCAGACGGGCGATATAATCCATTGAATCAACACTTAACCAATTGCCAAATTCATCCTGAGCCAAATGGAGTAATGGAAGCAAAGCCGACTTCTGTTTTCCCTCGGGATAGCGGCTAATAATTTCTCTGGCACGGTCCATTGCCACTGGAGAAAATTCAACTTGTTTACCGGATTTTACTGCGAGCATAAATAGGTTTGCAAAAGTAACAACTAATAGCTTGCTTCCAAAGTGTGTTTTGAATAGAATCTGAATGATTTTCAAAATATTTATTTTCCTTGAAACCAAAAAAAATTTTAACCCATGCTTAGAAATAATGGAATTGAAATAAAACAAATTCATTTTTCTTCCTCATCTTAGTAATTAAATACTGATTACTAATTAAAAGGAAGTACCTTACCAATAAATAAAATAGAATCATGAATAAAAAAGGCAGACCTTCAATGAGACATGTACCATTGATGGACGGGTTTTATATTGAAGTACGAAACAAAGGCTCACAAGACCGCGCGGTTAAAATCAGAAGTATTGACAAACCCGCAATGGAAGTTGCTGTTACACAGTATAAACGAAACAACAAAGAGGTTACAATTCTTGGAGAGTATAAAGACCAAATTTGGCTTAAGTAACTATTTATATCCAATTCTCCTTATCTTTGTGCCGTTGCTTTGAAAAGTATTCGGTGAACAATCATTGCTGAGATTATTAATATTTAAAGACCGCTACTGCTAGTCACACAACGTTTTCAGATTACAAATTATTTTAAAATTTCATTGAGTCAACTTTTGACTTTTATTTTTTAACTTCCCAAATAATCAAAATGAAAACATCTACCAGACGTAAAATACCCGACCCCAAAATGATGGACGGTTTCTACATTGAAGTTCGCAATCGCGGTTCTAATGAAAGAGGAATCAAATTGCGCAGCGAAAGCAGAAGTGACATGGAAATTAATGCCAAACAATATGTGAGAGCATATAAAGAAGTTGTTGTGCTTGGTGAATATAAAAATGAAGTGTGGCTGAAATAAATTCTCTGCATCATTAAGTTTGTTAAAAGGAAAAGCGACCAAAATATTTTTTGGTCGCTTTTCCTTTTTAGCTGATTAATATTTATTTTTTATGCATCAAGTTCTCCCGCAATAACATTTAAGCTGCTCAACGCTACAATAGCATCAGAGATAAATCCTCCTTTTACCATTTCGGGAAAGGCCTGGTAATAAATAAAACACGGGCGACGGAAATGCAAACGATAAGGTGCTCTTCCACCTTCACTTATCACATAAAATCCTAATTCTCCATTGGCTCCTTCAACTGCGTTGTAAACTTCACCTTTTGGAACATCAATTTCACCCATTACAATTTTGAACTGATAAATGAGTGCTTCCATGTTACTATATACATCTGCTTTATCGGGCAAATAATATTGCGGAACATCGGCATGGAAAGAAGTTTTGTCACCCATAGTATCAATTTTTTCCATTGCTTGCCTTATAATGCTGAGTGATTGCCACATCTCTTCATTGCGAACAAGAAA
>JBKJNS010000042.1:0-4047 GCA_046593455.1 Chitinophagales bacterium
TCAATCCTGCAAAAATCATTGTGCAACCACCGAATACTAAAGTGTGAATGGCTTCGCCGTGAAATATTTTAGCAGTGATAAATCCCAAAACACTTGCTGCAAGTATTTGCGGAATTACAATAAAGTAATTGAACATGCCCATAAACATTCCCATCTTTTTTGGCGGCAATGCACCTGCAAGAATTGCATAGGGCATGGAGAGAATACTTGACCATGCAAGTCCGATACACACCATCGAAAAAATCAGCATGTTCGGATCGTTGATGAAGGAGATGGAGATCAAACCAATTCCGCCCACAATCAAACTGATCATGTGTGCTATTTTGCGGCTGGTTTTTTTTGCTAGCCACGGAATAAAAAATGCAAATACAGCGGCGAACCCATTGTACACAGCAAAACAAACTCCCACCCAATTCGCTCCTTGATTGTAAAGTTCAGATGCGGTATCGGTTGTTCCATAAATGTGTTTTGTTACTGCGCTCGTAGTGTAAATCCACATGCTGAACAAAGCAAACCAAGTGAAGAATTGTACCACTGCTAATTGCGCCATCGTCTTCGGCATCGTAAATAGCTGCGTAAAAATTTCGAGGATGCCGATCTTGGGTTCTTTGGTTTCTGAAATTTCGGGATGAAACTTTTTAAAATCATCGGGCGGATATTCCTGCGTTTTAAAAACGGTCCAGCTCACTGCAGAAATAAAAACAAGTGCACCAAGAAAAAATGAATAGGTTACTGATGGTGGAATTTGTCCTGGTCCCGGTGGTTCATTTGAAACACCAAACACATTGGTGAGAATATAAGGAAGTGCAGAAGCGACCACAGCACCGATACCAATAAAAAAACTCTGCATTGCGAAACCTTTTGTGCGTTGTGATGAAGGAAGCATATCACCCACGAGTGCACGAAACGGTTCCATAGAAACATTGATTGACATATCGAGCACGAGCAAACAAATTGCAGCCATCCACAGCACTGAAGCAAACGGGAAAATAAAGAGAGCGAATGAAGAGAGTATGGCGCCTATGAGAAAGTACAATCTTCTTCTTCCCAATCTGCCCCACGTATGATCACTCATGTAACCGATGATGGGCTGCACAAGCAATCCCGCAATGGGAGCAAAAATCCAGAGGATAGGGATGTCATCTACTTTGGCTCCGAGAGTTTCGAAAATTCGGCTCACATTTGCATTCTGCAATCCGAAGCCAAACTGAATTCCCAGAAAACCGAAACTCATGTTCCAGATTTGCCAATAACTTAATCGTGGTTTTTCTATCATCATCAATATTTTTTGTTGCCGAAAATTTTAGTGTGCTTCTACAATGTGATATTCATGAGGCTGCAATTTCATTACTTCTGTTGTTTCCATTCCAACATCAGAAAACACATCGAGCAATTTTTTATTCTGGAGTGAAGTAGGAAGCATAACTGTGATTTCTTCATTCCTCGTATTCACAATTATCCATAGCGGATCTTTACCTAAAATTTTTCTTTGAAAGATGAGTGCCTTTTCATTTTCAACAGAAAATTCAGCAAGCGTTCCTTTCTTTAAAATTTCATTTCCATTGTAAAACTTTAATATGCTGCTGTACCATTGTTGCAATTCGGGATTGGCTTTCCAATCGATATAATATTTCTCAAACAAATTTATTTTAGTTGGATAACCAATTTCCTGCCCCTGATAAACAAGCGGAACACCCGGTAGTGTGAGAATAGTTACAAATGCTGCTTTGCTTCCTTCAATGTTGGTGAATTTATTTTGTGGCACATCGTCCCAACTGTTTTCATCGTGATTGGTAATGAAGCGCAGTGCATTGTAATTATTGGAATAATGATCCGCTTCATATTTTAAAACGTGATCAACAGCAACAGAAGATGAATCCCCCTGCCAAACATGTTTCAACTGGTGATACAATTTCCAGCCATAGGTGATATCAAAACCATTCTCATACATTTCTGGCTTGTCACTTTCTGCAATTAAAATTAGCGGGCGAATTTTTCTTATGGTGTCAATAGCTTCTTTCCAAAAATCATCGGGCACCATGCCCGCCATATCACAGCGGTAACCATCAATGTTAAAATTTTCGATCCAGTATTTAAGTGTACTAATCTTTGTCTGCCATAGTTCTTTGTTGTCGTAATTTAAATCAGCCACATCATTCCAATCGGTTCCAGCAGGCCAAATTATTTTTCCGCTGCTGTCTTTTGTGTACCATTCAGGATGTTCAGTGATCCACGGATTATCCCATGCAGTGTGATTGGCAACTTCATCCAAAATCACAAACATCCCTTTTGCATGTATGGAGTCAACCAAATTTTTAAAATCTTCTTTGGTTCCGAATTCTGGATTGATCTCGGTAAAATTTGAAATGGAATAAGGGGAGCCGTAAGTTCCCTTGTGATTTATTTTTCCGGTGGGTTGTATTGGCATCAGCCACAACACATTTACTCCCAGATTTTTTAAGCGATCGAGTTGGGGAACAATAGCGTTCAATGTTCCTTCAGCACTAAAGTTGCGGACAAAGATTTCATACAATACAATATCATCTGTTTTAATGAGTGGAGTTGTTGCAGTCACTGTTTCGGGTTTTGAATTTTGCTTACAGGAAAAACTAACTATGCAAAAACTTAAAATTAAAAAGTAGCGCAGCATAATTGAATTTGATTTTGCCGAAAAATAGAAATATTAAATGGAACTCACTATTGTAATTTCTGAAAAGTTGGATATAATAAAACAAAGTAATGAATAAACCACCTTCCATGAACCCTTAATGTTACGTAACATAATTTCTGGTTACGTATATTTGTTCCATTCATTTAAATTGAGCATGACCACTAAGCTGACATTAAGCATCAAAGAAGAAAAGCTGCGTACCATTCGCTCTATTGCGCGGCGCCGGAAGAAAAGCATTTCAAAAATGCTGGACGAATACATTGATGATCTTTCGAGACAAGAGGCCAAGGCAAAAAAAAAATCAGTTGTCGAGGAGCTTCGCGGTGCATTTGGTTCTGTTCCTAAAAATTGGGACTGGAAAAAAGAGAAGATGAAAATTCTTGAGAAAAAGTATGGCAGATAAGTGTTTTCTCGATACCGATGTCTTACTCGATTATCTTCTTAATCGTAAGCCGTTCTCCAATGAAGCTACACAATTGCTTCTGCTCGCTGAACAATCAATCATAAGAGTTTACACTACACCATCAGTAATTCTCAATTGTCTCTATTTTGGAAGAAAAAAATTAGGTGCGAAAGAATCTGAAATAGTTATTTACCGGCTGTTGCCATTGCTTCACATTCTTCAAACCGCAAAAGAAAAAATAGAGCAAGCACTCTTGAGCGAAGCTTTGGATAAGGAGGATGCAATTCAATACTTCACTGCACTTCAATTAAACGATCTTGATTTTTTTGTAACTCGAAATGTCTCAGATTACCGAGGAATTGAACGAAGGCAGTTGCCTGTTCTTACCCCTTCGCAGGCACTTACTCAACTTGAAACTTAAAAGTAATCTTACTTTTTCTGCACGTTTTCTTACCGTAAATTTGCGCCCCGTTTATTCATGGCAAAGAATCCTTCTGTTCCAAAAACTTCTCAGGCAATACCCGATCATTCAGCAAACATGCTTGAGCATGAAGATGAATTTTTAGAAGTAAGCGGTGCGCGGGTTCACAATCTCAAAAACATTGATGTAAAAATTCCGCGAAACAAATTAGTGGTGATCACCGGCATTAGCGGCAGCGGAAAATCTTCACTTGCTTTCGATACCATTTATGCCGAAGGGCAGCGTCGCTATATGGAAAGCATGAGTGCTTATGCGCGCCAGTTCGTAGGTGATTTTGAAAGGCCCGATGTTGATAAGATCACGGGATTAAGTCCCGTAATTTCAATTGAGCAAAAGACAGTAAACAAAAATCCGCGGTCAACAGTTGGAACGGTAACGGAGATTTATGATTTCATGCGCTTACTTTTTGCTCGCGCCTCTGATGCATACTCATATCAGAGCGGGGAAAAAATGGTGCGCATGAAATCATAAATCTCCGTTACCGTTCCAACT
>JBKJNS010000045.1:0-5937 GCA_046593455.1 Chitinophagales bacterium
TCACCGAGCTCGCGGTTGAGACAGTGCCCAGATCGTTAGACCATTCGTGCAGGTCGGAACTTACCCGACAAGGAATTTCGCTACCTTAGGACCGTTATAGTTACGGCCGCCGTTTACCGGGGCTTCAGTCGAGAGCTTTGGCTTGCGCCGAACCCCCTTCTTTAACCTTCCGGCACCGGGCAGGTTTCAGGCCATATACATCTTCTTTCGAATTAGCATAGCCCTGTGTTTTTGTTAAACAGTCGCCTGGGCCTTTTCACTGCGATCCCGCATCACTGCGGGACACTCTTTTTCCCGAAGTTACAGAGTTAATTTGCCGAGTTCCTTAACCGCGGCTCACTCGAGCGCCTTAGATTATTCATCTCGTCTACCTGTGTCGGTTTACGGTACGGGCAGCATTGATCTATAGTTTAGAGGATTTTCTTGGAAGTCTGTTTAGGGTCATTATCGGCTTGTCCGAAGACTTACCGTACTGTCACATTTCAGCAAGCCGGGTGGATTTTCCTGCCCAGCCTATACCTACATGCTTCAACGAACTATTCCGTCAGTTCGCAGACCTTTCACTACTCCGTCACCCCATCACAACCAATGCCGGTACTGGAATATTAACCAGTTTGCCATCGGTTTCGCCGTTCGGCTACACCTTAGGACCCGACTAACCCTGATTCGATTAACGTGGATCAGGAACCCTTAGACTTACGGCGAATGTGTTTTTCACACATTTTATCGTTACTTATGCCTACATCTGCTTTTCCAATCGCTCCAGCACTACTCATGTAGCACCTTCGACGCAATTGGAATGCTCCCCTACCGCCCTTGCGGGCCCATAGCTTCGGTAATATGCTTGATGCCCGATTATTTTTCGCGCCCCACCACTCGACTAGTGAGCTGTTACGCACTCTTTAAATGAGTGGCTGCTTCCAAGCCAACATCCTAGCTGTCTTAGCAGTGGAACATCGTTTGATCAACTTAGCATATACTTAGGGACCTTAGCTGATGGTCTGGGTTGTTTCCCTTTTGGCCATGGACCTTATCGCCCACAGCCTCACTCCCGGATTTATGTTATAGCATACGGAGTTCGTCAGGGTTTGGTAGGAGTTGAATCCCCCTAGCCCAATCGGTAGCTCTACCTCTATAACACGTTTTATCCGAGGCTGTTCCTAAAAACATTTCGGGGAGTACGAGCTATCTCCCAGTTTGATTAGCCTTTCACCCCTACCCACAGCTCATCCAGTAGCTTTTCAACGCTAATTAGTTCGGACCTCCATTAAGTTTTACCTTAACTTCATCCTGGCCATGGGTAGATCACTAAGGTTTCGCGTCTACCCCCACTGACTATTCGCCCTATTCGGACTTGCTTTCGCTGCGGCTGTTCCCGTTAACGGGATTAACCTTGCCAGTGAGGTGTAACTCGTAGGCTCATTATGCAAAAGGCACGAGGTCACCCCGATTGCTCAGGGCTCCCACAGCTTGTAAGTATACGGTTTCAGGTCTATTTCACTCCGCTATTCGCGGTGCTTTTCACCTTTCCCTTACGGTACTAGTTCTCTATCGGTCTCTTAGGAGTATTTAGCCTTACCAGATGGTGCTGGTAGATTCCCACAAGGCGTCTCCGACCCCGCGGTACTCAGGATACTGCTCGTCCCCAATCATTTCTGCTTACAGGACTTTCACCTTCTTTGGTATTACTTTCCAGAAATTTCTGCTTGAGATTGGTTTCTAAATGCAGTCCTACAACCCCCAGATAACCGTAGTTACCTGGGTTTGGGCTAATCCGCTTTCGCTCGCCACTACTTACGGAATCACTAAATTGTTTTCTCTTCCTCCGGGTACTTAGATGTTTCAGTTCTCCGGGTTAGCTTTCACCTTACGGTGAATTATCGATCTTCAATCGATATGGTTTCCCAATTCGGACATTTGCGGATCACAGGTTATTACCACCTCCCCACAACTTTTCGCAGGTAGTTACGTCCTTCATCGCCTCTAAGAGCCAAGGCATCCCCCGTATACCCTTATTTGCTTTCATATCTTAAGTGTTTTGCACTCGAGTTTCATCTTTTTTGAAACTTGATGATGTTTGTACTTTCGTGTATCAATATGTCAAAGAACGCTTAGCATTTCTTTATTTAATTCTATTACAAAACAAGAATTAAATTGATTTGCTATTGCAGTTAACTACACTTTTTGAGAGTATAAAAAACTATTTTATTGGATTATTTTGGAAGCAGCTTTTTCAAAAGCGGAGTGCAAATGTAATGTTCGAATCCGAATTCCCAAATTTCATTTGAAATATTTTTTTGATTGGTATTCAATTTCGAATGAACTACATAACTTAATATTATTATTTTAAGAGAGGAAAAGATCATATTTTTCTAAACTAAACTCTTGAAAAATATTTATGAATATTTTTTCAGAAGCTTCATATATTAAATACTTATAGAGATGATTCAGTGCTATTTACTTAATGATTTCCTTAAGTTTATATATCGCAGATTTGAAGATATTTTTCTTCCCATTAGTAAGCCAAACGATAACAGGGTGTATGATAAAAGATTTAAAAGTATAAAACTCTCTGAAATACATTCCATCCCTATAGTCTTTGCTGATTTTTTGAAAGAGTGAAAAATTTCTCAAAGAAGTGGGGACATGCTTATAATCTGACCTATTCTTTTTTATAAATTGTTCCACAAGTCTGGTGCTTCTCATCCATGTGTCATGAAAAAGTAGATATCCCTTGTCTTCAATAATCAGATCGGAATAGTAAAAATCAACAAATATCCCATCAAACTTGTGATCACCATCTATGAAAATAAACTCAAATTTTAAGTCTTCATTTGCCAATTTTGGAAGAACATTATGTGAATAATCGGGATAGAACTTCAAAAGATCCTTCATCTTGAGTTTTTCTAAATTTTTCAACCCAAAATCCTTATAATTCGACTGAAAAGGATCAATTGCAATGTGCTCAGCTTCTGATGCTGCCATTATATGTGATGCTGATTTACCAAAAGCAAAACCAATTTCAAGTGTTTTCTTAATGCCTTTTTCCTTTATAAAATCATATAGAAATTTGGCCTCTTCTGTTTTTACGGGCGAAGCTTTATCCCATTCTGGAATGTCTAGTATGCCATTAATTTCTTCTGGAGTCATTTCTTTTAAATTGAATCTTTTCTCATTTACTAATAAGCATATAATGCAGTGAGTTTTTCATTTAAGCGGCCAAAAGTAGTAACTAAATAAGAAGAACTTAATTAGCTATTCATTCAATCGAATGAAGTATTTGATAGTTGAAAGTAGAATTTTGCTGAATAGCCTAAATCAAATCCGGCTTTTTAAAGTAACTTAATTTGATTGTTTCAATTTCCAACTCTTGAAGGCTTATCTTAGCTTTATTATTTTGAATGTTACACTTCTTCCATCATTTAAAATAATTTTCAAGAAATATAGTTGAGAATTATAGTTTATGAGTGAAATTTGATCTCGTTGTACTATGTAACTAACAAGTTCAGTCCCATACAAATTAAACAACTCAATTTTTGCAACATGATTTTTAAATTCGCCATAATCAAATATTAAATTTTCTGCAACCGGATCATAGTAGACTTTAATATCTTCATTCAGGTGGTTCTCTTCAATTCCAACATTATCCAGTACATTGAAATGTACCGAAGCTGAATCTGTAGTGGGAACATTTGGTTCTAATGCTACCGGCCATATAACAACTATGTTATCTCCCACACTGCATAAATCTGAAGTAACAATCCAATTTTCAACATACACCGAAACACTATCCCCTGCGGGAATTAAAAAATTTGTGGTTAAAGAATCGAGCTCGCCTGACAAGCTATCATTAATAAGGTAATCAATTACTATTTGACCGCTGTAAGGCTCAGTCCCTTTGTTTTGTATTCGAAAGTAAAAATTAATTGAATCGCCATAATGAACTGACCCATTTGATATAAAAATTCCAAAAGGAGTGATTCCAAGTGCAGCTTGTGCTTTTACAGACAAAGCCGATGAAAGAGATATGATAAGAACAAAAAATATTTTTTTCATTTCAATAAATTTCGATTCAAACTTAAAACAAACATTCATTATCAAGCATAATTATTTAATAAATTCTTACGCCTTCAAAATACCTTTATATTTTTAGGGCATGGATGTACTCAACATAATTATCAGTGACATGGCTAAAGAAGACGTGCGCTTCTATAAGCTGTTTGCTAACCGAATGTATTACTCACACGACAGAAAAGATTTGCAACTCTTTGACTTTATTTATAACAACGTTGATCAATATGCAGAGGATAAAATTTTAAACAGGTTATACAGTAAAAAAGATAAGAACTCTTTTTACAGATTAAAACACCGGTTACTCAATCATGTAAATAAGAGTTTGCTTTTGCAATATGCAGATTCTGATGAAGCAATCAGTAATCTTTCGATGCTGAGTTTGTATAAATTTCACTTTGCGAGAAACAGTTTTAAAGCTGCTAAATATTTTCTTCAAAAAGCCGAACAAAAAGCGATTGCCATTGAATTCCTTGAAATGCTTGATATTATTTACTCTGAATTTATAAGACTTTCCATTGAGACCATGGATATTGATCCGCTTCAATACATTGAAAAACGAAAAATTAATTTTGAAAAATTACAACGACTTCGAGGAATTGATCAAGTGCTTGCCGCAGTTAGCTATCAATTAAAAATCTCTCAAAACTTTTCTACCGAGGGTAAAACATTTATTACCATGCTGGAGAAAATGGTAAAACAAAATATTCCGGGAAAGGAATTAGAATCGAGTAAATCGCTACAACTTAAATTAACCGATGCAGTAAGCAGAATTCTGATTCAGAAACACGATTACAAAACTCTTGAATCGTTTCTTGCTTCAAGGCTAAAAGAATTTGGAAAGAAGAAACTGTTCAATAAAGTAAATCACGAATCGTATTTAAAGATGCTAACCTATCTTGTTAATGCTTCCTTTAAAAACAAAAAATTCAAACAGTCTCTTGATTACACTTCAAAACTTGAAAGTGCGATGAATGCTTTTGACAAAATGTATTACGATAAATATTTTGTTTTTCTAACCAATGCGCAGGTAATTAATTATTCTGTTGTTGATCCCGATAAAGCAATTAAACTTTTGGAAGATCTGAAAAAAAGTAAGATGCGGAAGAAACTTTCTTTCTATGAAATTTTTGTTTTCCTAAATCTTGCCTTGTTGTATTTCGAGAAAAAAGATTTCGACAAATCAATTCGCCAAATCATTGATATGAGTTTGCTGGATAGTTTTAAGAAAGCTGATGAAACACTAAAACTGAAGATTTCAATTGCAGAATTAATGATTCGATATGAACTTAATGAGCAGGATGTGATAGAATACCGGGTTGGTCAAATCAACCGGAGCTTCCGGTTACTACTTCAAAATAAAAATCAGAAGTCTGAAAAAGACATGCTAATTATTTTCAGGCAGTTTATTCAAAACCAAACTTCTACCAAACAGGTGAAACTGAAAGCACTGCTTCAACTCTTCATTAAACAACATTCAAAAAACTCAAATGACGATAGTTCTCTGATTCAATACATGCCTTGGGTGAAGGAGAAATTACAACTGATCAATCAAGGCCGCAGTTAGGCCGATGCCATACTTTTATATTTTGAACGTGTAAGATTTTTTAAAAATCTATTTGTTGTTTCATTTAGCAAAGCTCAGATTTGTGACAACAAAAAAATATAACTATATGAAAACAACTACCTCTTTTTCTGCCAGGAAAAATTCTTATGCAATTAAAATTTTAGCTTTTCTCTTTTCAATCGCAATGCTCTTTGCAACATCAAAAAATGCAGAGGCCAATTGCACCGCTTCATTTACTTACACAGTTAGCGGTAATGAAGTTAATTTCACAAATACTTCGCAAGCTGACAGCACTGCTT
>JBKJNS010000104.1:0-3309 GCA_046593455.1 Chitinophagales bacterium
GCTTAGGACAAATTCAAAAAGGGCATGCGATTGCTTTTGCCGACTTCGACATGGATGGCGATCAGGATGTATACATTGACATTGGTGGATTTTTCTCAGGTGATGTTTATCAAAATGCGCTCTTTGAAAATCCTGGACATGCTAACAACTGGATTTATATGCAGCTTAACGGTACCACATCAAACCGCCTCGGCATTGGAGCAAAAGTGAAATTGACATTTGAAGATGGATCAAGTTTAAGAACTACTTACAATGTAATCAGCAAGGGTGCAAGTTTCGGTGCAAATCCAATCATGTTGCAAGCGGGAGTTGGTAAAGCAACCGTGATCAAAGAAATTGAAATCACTTGGCAAGGAAAAAATGAGAAGCAGGTTTTTGAAAATGTGGCAGTGAATAGAATGTTTCGAGTTACAGAAGGAAAAAATGTTTTGGAGGATATTACCAAAAAGCCATTTCACTTCTCGAGTGAAACAGAACACATGAACATGGCAATGTGAAGTGATAGTACTTGTGAGCAGCTGTAAATGTGAACGAGGAATTTTTAATAGAGAAGGATTTTGTTTAATCTAGTTTATATAAAAAAGAAGAACGGAGACTTCTATATACTCATATTAGCTAAGCCATAATAAAACTTGAAATAGCGGAGACAAATAATAAGAGATATTCAACAATATATTTTTATTGCCTGCAATATTGCTGACCGACTATTCATCTTTCTTCGTATTGTTTGTTATAAGTCCAAACATCATAACAATTGAGGTTAGAATTATAACTTGAATAATGAGTGATTTATTAACTAAGGGGATATTTTGTCTCGGGTCAATTGCAAGAAATAGTAAAATAGTAATAAGCCCTCTTGGTGCAATAAAAAACAATGGTGATAGCGAAAGTTTTGAAAATTTTAGTTGAACTGCTCTCAAGATAAAAATTGATACAACAATTCCCACTGCCCAAATCAATGTATCTGTGTTGAGAATTTCAGATGCCTGAATTAGGTAACCAAACAACAAAAAGAAAAGGGCTCTCACTAAAAATGATCCTTCTATTGTCAACTCTTTTAATTTATGAACCTCTTTGTTCAGTTCGTCTGGTTTCAATTTTTTAATCCATTTGAATTGTTTCAACTCGTCAAGGTTTCCTAGAAACAAACCAAAAAGTAAAATGAAAATTAGGCCTGGCAAATGATACACTTTGGAAATTGCATAAATCAAAATAACAAGCAAAATGATTGGGGCAAATTTTATGTGATGGTCAATTTTGTTGAGCAGGAATGCAAGTCCGATTGTTGCAACAAAGGAAATAATCGATATGATGATCAGTTGTAATCCGAAATTCCCCAATGATGAAAACCCAAAACTGTCATTAAGAGCAACAAAGTTAAAAAATAGGACACCGAGGATGTCAGACAAACTGCTTTCATAAATCACAAACTCTTTATTGAATGGTGTAAGAGATTTGACACTGGGGATGGCAATAGCGCTACTGATAATACAAAGTGGTATTGCATTGATCAAACTGTCTTTGAATGAAGTTTGTCCGAAATGCTGAAACAAAAATGAAAGTAGAAACGCTAAAGCGATCATTGGGAAAAAGGAAGCGAAAAATGATTTTCTGATTAATGGAGCTTTGGATTTATTGAATTCTAATTCAAGAGAACCTTCCAAAACTATCAAGATTAGACCTACGGTGCCTAGTACTGGGAGAATTGGTGTAAGTTCAGGAATACTAATTTCAAAGAAATAGGTAAGCTGCCTAACAACGAAACCTAAAAGCAATAACAGAATTACCGAAGGCACTTTTGTCTTTGACGAACTTAGATCAAAAACATAGGCAAAAAGAAGTAAAGTACAAATCGTAATAATTATTGCTATCGTCATAGTAATCAGTAAGTGTTATTGATGACTGGCAAAGTTAGCACTATAGATATTTCATTTGATTTACCACAGCATGCTTAAACGAAGTTTTACAAGAGTAGGAACTTCCTGCATTTTGTTCGTCCTTAAGCCTTGTAGGATTCGAGATGAGAGCCTGCGATAAAATACAACGCAGTAAGAAAAAAACTTCAGTTGTTATCCTTTAATCTTTTAAGACCAATAGTGCTAACTTTTTCATGCAAGGTAATTACACTTTCTTGTAGTAAATCCAATTGCTGTTCAAAAAACAAGTTAATGTTATTGTTCCATACCGCAGAAGTAATTTCTAATTCTTTAAAACTTAACGAAAGTGCATTTATATAATCTTTTTTTTGCATTGCGCTATCAATAAAAATTGGCGGATAAAGTGCAAACATCAATATCCAGTTTTTGGCAATTCTTGTTACTCGTCCATTACCATCTGCAAAAGGATGAATCCGAATCATTTCATGGTGCAAGTAAATTGACCTGACTATTGGATGTGAAATGGTATTCATTTGATAAAACAATTCTGACATCAAGCTTGGAATCAAATTAGGTTCGGGGCAAAAATGGCCACCAACAATTACTTCTGTAAGTCTATATTTATTAGGGTGCTTGAGATTTGTTGCGGGAGAAATAATTCTTAGCAATTGAAATAATTGTAACTCGCTTTCAAAATTTTGTCCTTCGTTTATTTCTTCTGCTATAAATTCTAAACTTGATTTCAAGTTGATTAAATATTCTTCGGCTTCTTCTTCATTTTGGGCTTCCATTTGAGCATTTTTTATTGCCACTAATTGTTTTAAGTCAATAATGCTAGATAAGTAAGTATCTAAAACATCGTCGGCCATGTGAGCTCTGCTATAAATTACCAATCGCAAAACAGATTTGAGTAGTATATCTATTTTATCAATTTTTGCTTGATTGATTATTATTTTTTCTGCAGGAAATAGTATCATGATTGGATTTACAAATGTGGGTAATCAAATGCTAAACTATGCCGTTGCTCCCTATTGCCTGCACATTGTGTTCAATTTTGTTGGTGCGAGTCCCGCGCTCACTCGCAAAAAAAGAAGCAAGTTCAAAGGAGGTTGTAGTATAAAATATTTTTCAAAAAAGTTTTATTTGGCAAGGATTAAAAGTTGGGAAAATGAAGGTTTGGAAATGACAATGTCAGAGTGGTGATTTACCAATTCATCTTTCGAGCAAAAGGCAATACCAAGCCCTGCTTCTTTTATCATGCAAATGTCGTTCATGCTGTCGCCAAATGCTATTGTGTTTTCGCGCTTGATGTTGTATTTCTGAGTAATGGTGATTAAAGCATTTGTTTTACAGAGTGAGTGTTTGCATAAACTGCTTGGGTGATTGAAAAGAAAGGAAGGGATTTTTATTTCGGCGGTGCAGATACTTTTAG
>JBKJNS010000229.1:0-8645 GCA_046593455.1 Chitinophagales bacterium
CCGGTTACTTTTTTAAATCGCGCTATTGCATTTTCAAAAGTTAATGGAGTTTCTGCAGCAATTGAGTTGATTCTTTCTTCAACCGAAAAAGAAAAACTCAAAAAATATTATCTACTGCCGGCAACGTTAGGTGAGTTGTTTTTAAAGGAAATGAATTTTTCAGTTGCAAAAAAATATTTTGAAGAAGCAATAGCGCTCACCAATTCTGCTGCAGAAAAAAAATTATTAAGCAGGAAGGTTGAAAAATGCATTCCTTAGAATTGATGATCCTTATCTTTCCAAAAAATAATAACTATGAAAAATAAATTATTGAGAAGCACTTTTCTAAGTGCAACAATTTTTATTGTTTGCAATATTTCTTTTGCTCAGTTGCCCGATATGAAATTTAAAATTCATTACGGCGATAATGCTAAAGCTGGTAATTATGCCAATGTAAATGGAATCAAAATGTATTATGAAGAATATGGAAAAGGTGCGCCCATGATTTTGATTCACGGCAATGGAGGAAGCATTGCCGATATGGGTTTTCAGATTCAATATTTTTCGAAACACTACCACGTAATTGCTGCAGACAGCCGTGCGCACGGAAAATCGGGGGTGGGTGATGGCCGTTTAAATTATGAGCAAATGGCTGACGACTGGAGCGCACTGCTTGATGTACTTAAAATTGATTCAGCTTACTTGATCGGCTGGAGCGATGGCGGCATTCTTAGTTTGCTGCTTGCCATTTATCACCCCAATAAAGTGAAAAAGTTTGCTGCCATGGGCGCTAATCTGCAACCCGATTCATCTGCAGTTTACAGTTGGGCGGTAAGGTGGGTTGATAAAAGTGCAAGCAAAATTAATTCGATGATTGAAAAAAAAGATACCACACAACCATGGGCAATCTATCAAAAATATTTTGACCTGCTTGGTAACCAACCGCATATTCCATTAAGTGATCTTCATAAAATTTCGGCGCCGGCATTAATAATGGCGGGCGATAAAGATGTGATCACAGTGGAACATACGGCTCAGATTTTTAAAAATATTTTGCGCTCACATCTTTGCATTTTTCCCGGCGCTACTCACATGATTCCTGTGCAGGAGCCGGAGTTGTTCAATACAACGGTAGAAAAATTCTTTTCATCACCCTATAAAAGGCCCGATACAAAAGAGATTATTGAAGGAATGCAGTTTTGATCTTTAAGAATGAAAAAATTCTATTGTCGCATGAGCATGAATTTTTCTTTCACATAATCATATCCGATTTTGCCATACATAAAATAAATTCCGTTAGCATAACTTCTCATGTCTATTGTAAATGTTGATGAATCATACACCGGCACATTTCCATTCATCATAATTTGCCCGATAATATTTACGATCTGAAATTGCATGGTTGCATCCGAAGGGTTGGTGATCTTAAATGAAATCATGTTTCCGGTTTCATTGGCAAAAGTTAAACTCGAATTTTTTGGAACTGCGCTGCGAACAAAAAAGTCCGCCTCAGATGTATCGTTGTAGATAAATTCATCAGTTGCATGATTGGGTTCCTGACTCCATGCATAAAAAACATGACCACCTTCTCCTGTAAAATATACAGGGAGTTTGATTGGCGTAGAAAGAGAAGATGCAAGTGAAAGTGTAGTATCAAAGTATGCAGGTTCTTGTCCATCAACCTGATAACCGATTTTAACAAACTCAATCGTAGTTAATCCGCGATTAGAAACCTGTACCTCAGGAATAAAACCTTGCGTAACAAGTGTATCAACAGGGTTAATGATCACACTCACTGAAGCATCATTACTGAAACTAATTCCCTGGCAACCTGCGGGAGATGTTTTAAGGTCTTTTCTAGAAGTATTGAGTACGCCGGTCATTATGTTATCCTGGCAGATAGTAAAAATGTTCATGCATCCATCATCGGTATAATCCATGTAGTTCATAAACATTACACCATTGGGTGTGTTGTTACAAGCATCGATTAAAGGAAATGAAGGGCAGCCATAAACAGGTTGGTCTTCAGGCGGAGTATCACTGCAATCATCAACATCACTGCAGCCACCAAAGGTGTGAACCAAACCAAGCCAATGTCCAACCTCATGCGTTGCTGTTCTGCCTTTGTTATAAGGAGCCAAAGCAGTACCACCTCTTCCAAAAGATTTATACCTGATTACAACTCCATCAGTTTTATCAGGCGCATTACCCGATGGAAGTGTGGCATAGCCAAGTACATTGTTTGCAAGATTGCAAACCCAGATGTTGAGGTAATTTTTATTAGGCCATGCATCGGCGCCGCCTTTATCAGTAAACTTTACGCTATCTGATGAATAATCGAATTCGGTAGTAGTGGTTTCAATGTACTCAATCCCCGTGGTTTCATTTCCATCGGGATCATATTTTGCCAGACAAAACTGAACATCAATACTGCCTGCTGAAGATTGCCAAACTTCAGGTGTTGTGGATGCATCGGCATTTAACCGGTTATAATCTTCATTGAGAACATCAATCTGTGAGTTTACCTGTGTTTCAGAAACTTTTTGCGCCTGTGTTTTCCAAATCACATGCACCACTACAGGAATAACGTAAGAGTTGCGCAGGTCTTCGGGATGATCCTGCATCCATTGCTTTGCAATATTTTTTACGTCAATGCTTTGTTGCAATGTGCCGGGAAATTTTCCTTCCTGAATTTGAAGATATTCTGAAGTAACACAACGAACAGGTTGCTGTGCTTTTAAAATTGCAGAATAAAAACTGAGAATAAAAATTAATACTGCGGTAGAAAAATTCTTCTGCATAAAAAATAAATGTTCGGTAAAATTAATCTTAAGAGCGGTAAGACGGAAATGAATAAATGAAATTGATTCAACGATGTGAATGTGCTTTGTAGTATAAAATTATCTTTACAAAATTCCAATTGACAACTAATGAAACTGCCGTTTTTACTTCTTCTATCATTTCAATTTTTTTTTACCGGCTTTGGGTTGGCTCAGGAAAAACTTCCGGTTACAGCCACAAGGATTTTGAATCCACCAAAAATTGATGGCTTGCTTGATGATGAATGTTGGAAACAGGCAAAGCCATACAACCAATTTTTTGAGGGTGCACCAACTCCCGGAATTGCCACAAATAATACTGAAGTAATGATTGTGTATGACAATGATGCCATCTACATCGCCACAAAATGTTTTATGAAACGTGACAGCATTTGGATGCAGTTCTCGAAGCGCGATCAATTATTTGACGATGCCGATGCAATCTTCTTTGGGTTCGATACTTATCATGACGGGCAGAATGGTTTTGGCTTTGGTGTTTCAGCACGCGGTGTGCAGAGTGATTTTAAAATTTATCAGAACAACGAAGTGGATGATACATGGGATGCAGTATGGGACAGCAAAGTGAACATTAATGATGATGGCTTCTATGCTGAATTCAAAATTCCTTATTCAGCATTGCGTTTTCCGAAAGTTGATGTGCAGGATTGGGCGATGGATTTCTACCGCATTATTCGGGGCACGCGGCACGAATACCATTCTTGCAACAATGATCCGAAAGTAAATGGAATTGTTTCACAGTGGCAGCCATTGATTGGAGTATCAAACATTGAGCCTCCGCTACGATTATCACTTTCTCCCTATGCTACTTATTATTTCAATAGTTACCACGATAAAGAAAATGATGTTACCACAAATGCTTCGCAGTTTAAAGGCGGAATGGATTTAAAGTGGGGCGTGAGTCAAAGCTTTACGCTTGATGCAACTTTGATCCCCGACTTTGGTCAGGTGCAATCTGATAATATCATTTACAATCTAACTGCTTTTGAAGTGCAGTACGATGAGAAGCGCCCGTTCTTTACCGAAGGCACTGAGTTGTTTAACAAAGCAGAGTTATTTTACTCGAGGCGTGTGGGTTTTGTTTCTGATTATTATGATGAGCACGGCGATACAAATGTTTCCATTCTAAATTATCCGGTGAACACCAAACTTTTAAATGCAACAAAATTTTCGGGGCGCACAAAAGGCGGATTGGGTATTGGTATTTTTAATGGCATTACCGGTAATACTTATGCTGTAGGAGTAAATGAAGAAGGTGATACCGCAGATGTGTTGGTTGATCCGCTCACGAATTTTAATGTGCTGGTACTTGATCAAACGCTCAAGAATAATTCTTTCATCACCTTCACTAACACGAATGTGATTCGTGATGCGGAAGGAAGAGATGCAAATGTTGCGAACGTACTTGCCTTCATTGCCAACAAAAAAAATACTTATGGAGGTTACGGATATCTTGCTGCGAGTTCGCTCATGAATAAGTTTGGCGACAGCACCGGTTTTACCAATGGCTATCTCAATAAAATTGGATTTAATAAAATCTCGGGCAATTTTACTTATGATCTTTCGCACCGTGCTATTAGTGCTGATTACAATCAAAATGATTTGGGTTATTTAGAAATCAGCAATCAGAATACTGCTGAGGCAACGGTGAATTACGACATCTATTCTCCGTTTGGAAAATTCAATGAGTTTCATTCCAGCAGCACCTTGAACTATGATTACAGAAATAACAACGGGGCTTTTATTTCAACCGGCATGAATGGTTATTTTAATTTGGTTGACAAAAAATTCTGGAGCTTCTTCAGTTACTACTTTGCTTCGCCGTGGGGTTTTCATGATTATTATGAACCGCGTGTGGAAGGAAGATACTATGCACAGCCCGCAGTGTATGAATTAGGATTTGGTTTTAATACTGATTACCGAAAACATTTTGCAATTGATGTTGAAGCCGGTCCGGCATGGTGGAATGAACCGGGCAGAATAAAATACCGCTGGCAGATTACACCACGCATTCGTATTGGAAATAGTTTAACGATTATTCCGGAAAGCGAAACACATCTTTATAGAAATGATGTGGGCTTTGTTGCGATTGACTCTGCTTCGAATATCATTTTTGGGAGAAGGAACGTTACCGAAGTAAACAATTTGATCAATGCAAATTATTTCTTCAACAGCACCATGTCAATTGGTGCAAAGCTGAGGTACTATACAAACAAAGGTGTGTATGATGAGTATTATGTTTTGAATAATGATGGCACTACAACACCATCTACTTACAATGGAAATGCAAACTATAATTTTAATGCATGGACTATTGACATGACTTTTACATGGTGGTTTCTTCCGGGAAGTGAGATTGATTTGGTGTGGAAGAATGCCATCACCGGTTTTGATGATATTACAAACCTGAGTTACCGCGAAAATTTTAACCACACTTTTGATTTTCCTTCCAACAATAATTTATCGCTTCGGGTGAGGTATTACATCGATTATCAGATGGTGAAGAGGATGTTAAAATAAGATTTTTAATTGCACCAGGTTTGCTAAGCTTTTAACGCTGCAATTGAACGGTGCTAACATGAAAACTTCACTCCTATAAGACAACAATTTTCTGTAGCTTTGAACTATGACGTTGCAACTAAAAATATTGAATCAGGACTATTTCAACGACTATAAAAATCGGCTGACAGTTGATGTTGAAACTGCTTTGGCTGCATTGAAAAAAAAACCTCAAAGTGTTGACGACTTCAAATTCTATCTTGCCAACTCTGCTGTACATTCTTCAAACATTGAAGGCAATTCCATAAGTTTTAACACCTACTTAAAAGCAAGTGAATTTAATCTGCATCTAAAAACAAAGGAGATAAAGGAGATAGAAGAACTTATTGCAGCTTACCAATTTGCAAGAGAAAGTGAATTAACGTTTGACTCAATTTTGAAAGTACACGAAATCTTAACTCAATCTATTCTTGTGAAGAAGGAACGAGGCAAAATTAGAAAAGTAAAAGTTGGAGTGAGAAGTGAAGGACGGCTAATTTATTTAGCAGTAGAACCAGAGTTCATAAAACAAGAATTGGAAAAACTGTTTACTGATATTTCACTTTTACTTAAAAGTAAGTTGACCACAACGGAAATATTCTACTACGCTGCTTACATCCATCTTGTATTTGTAAACATTCACCCATTTGTTGATGGAAACGGAAGAGCAACACGGCTTATTGAAAAATGGTTTTTGGCGAAGATGCTTGGCGAGAATGCCTGGTGTATTACTTCCGAGAAAAATTATTGGGACAACAGACCGACCTACTACAAGAATTTGCAAATCGGTGTAAACTATTATGAAGTCAAATACGAAAAGAGTATTCCGTTTTTACTAATGCTTCCAAATGCTTTATTGGCGACAGTATGAAACCTTTAATAAACATACTGCAAGATTTGAAAGGGCACATCTCTGTGGACACATCAGGAAAAAGCAGACAGGAACTTCTAAAACCATTTCTAAATTCGAGGTTTGAAAAAACACTTGTAGCAGTGGAGAATGGTTATGATAGTTGCAGATATCAATTCACCGTGTCCCGCGCTCACTCACAAAATAGGCTGCGGACGGATACGCGGTGACGGGGAAAATTTAATTTCATGCTTCCGCAATTTCAATTTGCAAATTCTAAAACATACCTTTCGATTTTACAATCGTCTCATCACTTTTTATTACCAATAACTAATTTATGAAATCAAACTCCATTACAAAATCAGCGGTGTTAATGCTGCTGATTGTATTTGCAACTGTTTTGTGTTGGGAATATTTTTTGCGAAGCGAAGGCTATATTCTCAGCTATAATGATGATGAAGCACTGTGGGCAAAGAACAGAGCGGAGATTTATGAATCCATTGATAAGGCAACAGTATTTATTGGTTCATCAAGAATAAAGTTTGATTTAGACCAGCCATCATGGGAAAAAATTACCGGTGAAAAAATTATTCAATTAGCTGTTGCAGGCTCTTGCCCAAGGCTTGCGTTGGAGAATCTGGCAAATGATGAAAAGTTTAAAGGCAAACTTGTGATTGATGTTACCGAAGGTTTATTTTTTAAACGGCAAGAAGATGAGTTGATGGCGGACAGAGTTAAGTATCTGAAAGATGTTACACCATCACAAAAAGTAAGTGCGCAAATTGGTTTTGCATTGGAATCGAAGTTTGTTTTTTTAGATGAAGAAATGTTTTCATTAAAAGCATGTTTAAATGAATTACCTATTCCAAATCGAGAGGGTGTTTTTGCCGATCCAATTTTCCCTTCAAAATTCACCACCACAAATTTTGAGCGGCAGGAAATTATGACGCAGGACTTTGTGCGCGACACTTCTATTCAAAGACAGGTAACAGACATCTGGACAATTTTTGGGGCACTCAAAACCAAACCCGGTGTAAGCGGTGATACGTTGCAAACAATGTTTACACAAATACAAACTTCAGTTGCAAAAATAAAAGCACGAGGCGGCAAAGTTATTTTTATAAGAACTCCTTCAAGCGGCGGTTACTGGGAACATGAACCAATAAATTTTCCGCGTACTGCATATTGGGAACGGCTATTAGCTGTTACCGGTTGCGAGGGAATTCATTTTAAAGATTATCCCGAGCTCGCAAATTTCACTTGCCCCGAATGGTCGCATCTTACCCCAGTCGACGCTGTTTTGTATACGCAGGGTTTAATCAGCGAATTGGAAAAACATAATTGGTTTTCGCAGCCGAATTAAAATTAAACGACTAAAAAAATATTCATTCATAAATACATAGCATGCTTTTTAACTCTTACACATTCGTCGTCTTTTTTATCATCATGCTCATCTTGCATAACCTGCCATTTAGCTGGAAGGTAAAAAAGATCAACCTCTTAATTGCGAGTTATCTTTTTTATGCAGCATGGAATCCGCCTTTTATTTTACTGCTGTGGCTTTCTACTGTAGTTGATTTTTTTGTTGGCCGCGCTTTATTTACTCAGGAAAATATTCATAAAAAAAGATTGTTGCTCGTGATCAGCTTAATTGGTAACCTCGGTATGCTTTGCTTTTTTAAGTATGGCGGATTTCTGCTCGAGAATTTTGTTACCGTAGTAAATCTTGCCGGTCTCGATTTTCATCCCGCAAAACCAAATATTATTCTGCCTGCCGGAATTTCATTCTACACCTTCACCACCCTTTGTTATACCATTGACATGTACCACAAGAAAAGCGAGCCGGTAAAATCAATGCTCGATTTTTCTTTATTCGTTACCTTTTTCCCACACTTAGTTGCAGGGCCAATTGTAAGACCGCCGCAATTAGTTCCGCAATTTGAATCACCGCGCAAAGCCACGCAACAACAATTGATCAACGGATTATTCTTGTTATCACTCGGTATGTTTATGAAAGTTGTACTTGCTGACAGCATGCTTTCTGAAACTGCCAATGATGTTTTTAATACTTCTAAATTATTGCCGGCATTAGATGCGTGGATTGGAGTGCTTGCTTTTTCGGGTCAAATATTTTTTGATTTCGCCGGCTACTCCACTTGTGCAATTGGTGCGGCCATGTGTTTGGGATTTGTGTTGCCACAAAATTTCAACTACCCCTATGCAGCCATAGGATTCTCAGATTTTTGGAGAAGGTGGCACATCACTTTATCATCATGGCTGCGTGATTACTTATACATTCCATTAGGAGGAAACAGAAATGGAAAAATAAAAACCTATATCAATCTTATGCTTACCATGTTACTTGGTGGTTTATGGCATGGCGCTAACTGGACATTTGTAGTATGGGGTGGCTTGCACGGTTTTTATTTATGGGTTGAAAA
>JBKJNS010000367.1:0-4477 GCA_046593455.1 Chitinophagales bacterium
GTATAGGTTGTTTGGTCAACCACAGTTGCGTTATTAGGATCTTTAACTTTAATATTCACTAAAACTGAGTCGACAGTTTTGGTACCATAATTAATGATGTTTGCAGTTAAAGAATAAGGCGCTGAACTCTGAGAAAGAAAAATTCCTTTTGTGCCCGGATTATCGCAATAGTCTACACCGGGATCAACAACAGAAACCGTATCATAAAGCGGATAAACATATCGTACAGCATAGAAATCACTTGGGCTGGCGGTAGGCGAACCGCTGGTATTACTCCACCATAAACCAACAGCACCTGAGTTGTTTTCAATACCGGCATAGGAAAATCCGCTGTATGGGGATGTGGCATCAACGTTCTCGTATTGAAAAGTAATTGAATTGTCTTCGGCACTCAATATCATTTGAAAAGTATTTGATCCTGTATAACCAGGGCTTCCGGTGTTATAGAAAGGAACATCGAGCCAGCTTACAATCAAAGTGTCATGTGCATCGTTAATCCAATACCAGCACTGCCCGGGATTGTCAGTTTGAAGAAATGTAAGGTCATTCATCAAAGCGCCAATAAAATTATTTGGAGGAGTTTGGCTTTTTGCAGAAGGAAATGGTGAAGCCAACTGCTCATCCTGAAAAATAATGTAGCCATTAGAGCCAACCCAAAATTGATTCACATCATACCAATAATAATGAAAATCAAAATTCATTACGAAGGGCCCGCGTGTATTATCATCGGCTAAGAGTTTTACTCCTGTTGCATTTGGAAATGTCGTAATGTCAATCCAATTATAAATGGGTGCATTAACCGAAGTGTCATTGCTGTCGTACCATTTGTAGCCCCAAACATCAGGTCCGCCTGTGTTAGCATAACTATTAATGGCAACTGAGATCAATAGAATTGTAAAAAGTTTTTTCATGGTGTTGATTTTTGATTCGTGAAAAATACAAAGATGATTTCTATTTAAAAAGAATTTTTTAGGAAAGGAATTTAAAGCAGTGAATAATACCTCAAAGAATCTTGATCGTTGCTTACACTTAGACTAAATTTGCAGAGTAATTATAATAACAGAATTAAAATTAATTAACTAAAACAAAAAACAGTAAATGAAAACTTTAAGAATTGTTAAATCAACTTTATTACTCGCAATTTTCCCTTTTCTTTTATTCGCTCAAACTGATAAAAAGAAAACTGAAACCATTTATATTCAAACATCGGCTCAATGCGATGAATGCAAATTGAAGATTGAAGAAGCTGTGAAGGAATTAAAAGGAATTAATGATGTGCAAATGAATATGGCAGATAAGAAAGTAATGGTTACCTACACGCCTAAAAAAGTAACTGCAGATGAAATCAAAAAGGCGATTTCAAAAACCGGTTACGATGCTGATGATGTTTTGGCAGATAATGATGCTTATAGTAAGTTGCCTAAATGTTGCCAGAAGGAAGCCGGTTCACATTGATTTTTTGAAATTAATTAATGCTAAAAGGGGCGCATTTTTTTGCGCCTCTTTTATTATATAAGTATTTTCCTGGCTTTAATTTCATCTCTTCTTATTTCTTCAACCATTAAATCGAGTGTTTCAAATTGTTCTTCTTCTCTTATTCGTTCAACAAATTCAATGGTGAGTTTTTGATTATAAATGTTACCATCAAAATCAAAAATGAAAGCTTCAACAGTTCTGTGAGTTCCATTTACAGTGGGCCTATAACCAATGCTGCAGACTGCATTCTTAGTTACCGCCCTTTCTTCCATCTCAAAAATGCATCTAATCGCATAAACTCCATCGGCAGGAATTAATTTGTAGTCGTCTTCTATTTTAACATTAGCAGTTGGGTAACCAAGTTTTCTTCCCAATTGATTTCCTTTTACTACAACACCAGTTAAAGAATATATGTGGCCGAGCAACTGATTGGCAGTTTTTACATCGCCTTCTTGTATGGCAATTCTTATTCTGGTTGAGCTTACTTCAATATCATCAATCATTTGCTTGTTTAATTCTTCAACGTTGAAATTAAATTGATCAGAAAGTTTTTTAAGCAGTTCAACATTGCCATCCCGATGATGACCGAATTGATGGTTGTAGCCGATTACGATAGTAGCAGGATTAAACTTTCCAACCAAAAAATCAACTACATATTCTTTTGCAGTTAGCTGAGAAAATTGTTTGTTGAAAGGAATAACTACCAGATGATCAACCTCTAAATTTTCAAGCAACAGAATTTTTTCTTCGATGGTTGAAAGAATTTTTAAAGAATGATCATCGGGGAAAACAACAATTCTGGGGTGTGGTTCAAAAGTGATGAGAACGCTTTCACCTTTTACTTGTTTAGCAAGCTGAATTATTTTTTCAATCAGCTTTTGATGGCCATGGTGCACGCCATCAAAAGTGCCGATGGTGATCACTGCATTTTTAAAAACTGGTAATGAATTATTGTTGTAGTGAACTTTCATTTCAATTCAATAAACACAAATTTAAAAATGGCATTAAACTTTTTCGCTCTCAATAATTTTTTCCTGAAACGCTTCTACCTCCATTGCTGCTGTTAACTTGTATTCACCAATGCGGGTTCGGCAAAGTTTGGTAAGGTGCGCACCGCTTCCCAATGCTTTTGCAAAATCATTTACCAATGAGCGAACGTAAAACCCTTTTCCGCAAACAATCTTGAAGTCAACTTCGGGAAATTCAATGCGGGTAAACTCGAATGAATACAAGGTGACTGTGTGAGGTAGAATTTTAAATTCTTTACCTGCTCTTGCATAATCGAAATAACGCTTGCCGCCAATTCTTTTTGCTGAATGCGCAGGCGGCAGTTGTTCTTTAGTTCCTAAAAAAGTTTTTGATGCTTCAAATAATTTTTCTTTTGTAAGAAATGAAAAATCAAACTGTTCATCAGCTTCAGTTTCCAAATCAAAAGAAGGAGTTGTAGAACCGAACATCATTGTACCCGTATATTCTTTTTCCAGCAACTGAAAAGATTCTATTTTTTTTGTGTGAGTGCCTGTACAAAGAATTAGTAAACCGGTTGCCAAAGGATCAAGCGTACCTGCATGGCCGGTTTTTAATTTTGTAAGGCGCACGAATTTATTTACTACATCAAATGAAGTCCACCGGTAAGGCTTATTGAAAAGAAGAAAAGTATTATTGTATTCTACGTGGATCATTACAGAATTTGAATTCCATTACCAAATTCCAGCAACAATAAAATAATTGTGCCCAGCGCAATTCTGTAATATCCAAAAACAACAAAGCCGTGATTGGTTAAAAATCCAATAAAGGTTTTAATTGCCAGTAAGGCAACTATAAATGCGATTGCACAACCGATTACAAGTGTGGTAATATTATCTGCATGTAGCAAATGCTGATTATCATACAAGTCTTTTACCGTTGCTGCAAACATGGTAGGCACCGCAAGAAAAAATGAAAATTCAGCAGCTTGCTTGCGATTCATCTTTTGTGTTAATCCGCCTATAATAGTAGAAGCTGCTCTTGAAACCCCGGGCAACATAGAGATCACTTGAAACATTCCAATCTTCAATGCCATTGGAAAAGTTACCGGAATTTCAGGGCTGTTTTCATTCTCCTTGAAAATTCGATCTACAAAAAGCAGAAATACCCCGCCTAATAAAAGTGTAAAACCAACCACTTCTACATCGCCGAGTAACTGATGAATTACGTCATTTAACAAAACCCCGAACACAACTGCCGGTAAAAAAGCAACAAGCAGCTTAAGATAAAAATCAAAAGTGTTTTTGAAATTCCCGAATGAGAAAAATTTCTTCCAATAGAGAACTACCACTGATAGTATTGCACCAAACTGTATTACAATAATGTAAAGTTTGGCAAAATCATCGTGGTTGATTCCAAATATTGTGGTTGCTAAAATTTCGTGACCTGTAGAAGATATGGGTAAAAATTCTGTAATACCTTCAAGTATTGCGAGAATGATTGCGTGAAAAAGTGACATTGATTTTAGGAGAGAAGAATTTAGGTGCAAATATAAACGTTGCCTTATAAGAAGTTATTGAATGCAGCAACAGAACTTTATATACTTTTAATTCCTTCAAAAATAATCTATGAAAAAGCTTTCCTTGTTCTTTGTTCAACTTGCAATCGCTTTTATTTCCTCTGCTCAGGTCTCAAAAGAATATGCAGTTATGGTTACTGCCGAAGTAAGTGATTCACCTCCGTCAATTATTGTAAAGTGGAATAATTCTGCCGATGCAACAGCATATTCTGTCTATAGAAAAACAGAATCTTCAAATAGCTGGGGCGCTGCCATAGCAAATCTTTCAGGAACCAAAGTTGAGTACATTGATAATGCAGTTGTTGTAGATTCGGGTTACGAATACCGCGTGTACCGAAGCGCTCTTTCGGGAATAAATTCTTACGGCTATGCGTACTCAGCAATTAAATTACACACTACCGATTACAGAGGAAAATGCTTGCTCATAGTGGATACCACCGTAACTTCCTCTATGGA
>JBKJNS010000448.1:0-4889 GCA_046593455.1 Chitinophagales bacterium
TCTAAAACCGCCTGATTTAAAAGTTGGTTTTGATATTCAGATTTTACCTGCGCTTAATGCTTCATTCAATTTCACCACTGCAATCTTATTGTGTGCAGGATATTATTTCATTCGAAAAAAACAATGGAGAAGTCATCGCCTTTGTATGATCACTGCATTTGTACTCTCCTCCTGTTTTCTTATATCTTATGTAATCTATCATACACTTGCAGCCGAAACTCATTATGGAGGTCAGGGAATAATTCGCAATATTTATTTTTTCATTCTTATCACCCACATTATTCTTGCTGCTGCAATTGTTCCGCTTGTACTCATTACCATCACTCGTGCATTGCGCGAGCGCTTTGACCGACATAAGAAAATTGCGCGATGGACTTTGCCTCTGTGGTTATACGTGGCTGTTACGGGTGTTGTAGTTTATCTAATGCTGAAACCGTACTACTAAGCGTTCGGTTTTTTATTCCATTTATCAAACGTAAGTTCCAATTTTATTTCAATCCAAATTGAAGAGTTGGGTGAAGAAGATTTTCTTTCATGCCTTTCAGTTTCAATCCAGCCCAATGATTTATAAAATTTTTCGGCGCGGGTATTAGCTGCTGTTTCTAACCACAACTTTTCTTTTGATTGAATGAAGTACCAGTCCAGCATTAGTTGGTGCAATTTTTTCCCGATTCCTTTTTTCTCATACTCGGGTTTTACAAACAAAGCCCAAATACTTTTCGTTTTTAAATCGGCAATTGAGAAGCCAACAATTGTATTATTGATTTCGCATACCCAGCCTTTTCCTCTCACAGTAATATATTCTTCATTGTCTTTATCAGTTACAAGCGCAGGATTTGAGAGCATATTTTCTTTTACCGAATTCCTTACAATTTGTATTTGTGGAATATCGGCAACAGTGGCCTCTCTGTAAATTATATTTTCTGTATACATCATGGTAAAATTTCCCGAAGGGATACCTTCGGAACAAACTTCAAAGTTCAAAACTTCAAGTAAATTTCAATTAGCAATAAAAAATTTCAAAACAGGATATAAAATAATTATTTTTTTGAAGTTTTGAAGTTTGATTTTTGTCCCGAGTACTCGGGATGAATTTTTATTTCACTTATTTCCCTTCCCTCTTAAACGCCGTAATATCTTTTCCCAATGCATCCATAGCTTTTTTAAGAACCGGATCAGCATCATTGATGACTGCGTAGAAAGCGCCGGAATTAAATTTTTCTCTTGCAAGAAATGCTTTGATGCGTAATGAGATAAAGTCCTTTGCCTTTTCTTGTTGTATAGAATTTACTTTCACTCCGTTCTTGACAGCATAAGAAATAAAATCAGCATAGACTGCATCACTCACATTAAACTGCTCACGAAATAAATCAAGCGATGAATACTGATCAAGCATTTGGGTGTGATTGTGAAAATAGGTGTATGTAAACTGCTGCAACAAACCTGCATTGAGTACGCCATTTAAAAATGAATTGTTGTTATTGCTCGTATCAAGCGGAACAAAAATATCGGGGATAATTCCACCGCCGCCATAAACAACTCTTCCCAATGAAGTAAAATATCTTGCAGTATCATTTATATGCATGCTATCGGCATTCAGTACTTCACCATCGCTGTAACGATTGCTTACTTCATCATAATAGTTATTAATGTTATGGTCATAAGGTTTTTGAATGCACCTGCCGGATGGTGTATAATATTTTGCAACAGTAAGGCGCAATGCGCCACCATCACTCAAACCGTATTGTTCCTGAACTAATCCTTTCCCAAAACTTCTTCTTCCCACTACCACTCCGCGATCCCAATCCTGAATTGCTCCTGTAACAATTTCACTTGCCGAAGCCGAACCTTCATCAATTAAAATTGCAAGATTGCCTTCTTCAAATTCACCCATCACTCTTGTTTTATAATCAACTCTCGAATACACTCTGCCCTTGGTGTACACAATTAATTTCTGCTGATCAATCAACTGATCAACAATATCTGTTGCAGCATCGAGCAGGCCACCGCCGTTTTGTCGCAGATCAATTACAAGTTGAGTTATACCCTGCGATTTCATTTTCTTCAATGCACTTTCAAATTCATCGTAAGTGGTTTCACTAAAGCGATTAATTTTTATGTAGCCGGTTTTTTTATCAATCATGTACGAAGCATCAATGCTGTACATGGGAATTTTATCTCTGATGATTGTAAAAGGAAGAAGTTTTGCAACACCATTTCTTTTTATTCCCACTCTCACATTTGTTCCGCTCTCGCCTCGCAAATGGCTGATCACTGTATTATCACGAATTTTTATACCTGCAAAAGTAGAATCGTTGATAGTGATAATTCTGTCGCCTGCAAGAATGCCAGCTTTCTCTGATGGGCCGCCTGAAATTACCGAGACAACCATGATGGTATCCTGCACCAGAAAAAATTCAATTCCAACTCCTTCAAAATTTCCTTCCAACTCCTGATTCACCTCTTTAAGATCAGTGGAAGGAATAAAAGTTGAATGCGGATCCAATTGTTCCAACACATTGCTGATTGCACCATCTTCAATCGTACTCATGTTAATGGTGTCAACATACTTTGCTTTTACGTAATCCATTACTTCATTTAAAGTATTAAGATTATTGTGCGAAAAAAAAGAGGTCTTTTTTGTGCTGTTGAGTAAGGTACCAATCTGAATTCCCATTGCAAGAACAATTGCCATAATCAATGGAAGCCAGATGCTGAGCCGTCGGTTCATTTAGAAATAAAATTTTTGTGGCGCAAAGAAACGCTTTTACGTTCATTCATTTCAAGAGGTACTTTTGCAGTAATGAAAACAGACCAATCAAAATCAACAGAAGAAGTTTCTAAGTACAATCAATTGGAAACAATGACGGCGCACGATCTTCTTTCCAACATTAACCGGGAAGATAAAACAGTTGCAGATACAGTGGAGCAATCCATACCGCAGATTGAAAAATTAGTGAATGTGATTGCTGAAAAAATGAAATCAGGTGGCCGCTTGTTTTACATTGGTTCGGGCACCAGTGGAAGATTAGGAATTGTAGATGCATCTGAGTGCCCGCCAACATTTGGTGTTGAGCAAGGTTTGGTGAATGGAATTATTGCGGGTGGTGATGCAGCCATTCGCAAAGCGCAGGAATTTGCCGAAGATGATTTGGAACAGGGATGGAAAGATTTAACAGCGCATAATGTTTCTTCAAATGATGTGGTAATTGGTATCACCGCATCGGGTTCAACACCTTATGTGATTGGTGCAATAAAAAAGTGTAATGAAAATAATGTTACAACCGGTTGTATTACCTGCAACGCAGCAACAGAACTTGCATCCATTGCAACATATCCAATAGAAGTTATTGTAGGCCCCGAGTTTGTTACCGGCAGCACCAGAATGAAAGCAGGCACCGCACAAAAGTTAGTGTTGAATATGATCAGTACTTCAGTCATGATTTTAATGGGAAGAATACATGACAACAAAATGGTTGACATGCAACTTACCAATGAGAAACTGATTGACCGCGGCGCAAAAATGCTGATGAAATATTTTGCCTGGGATTACAAGCGGGCGCGATATATTCTTTTGGAATTCGGCAGTGTAAGAAAAGTTTTGGAGGCACATAAAAAAATTCCGAAGCAATAGTTAAATGTGTTTCATTTGCAAAAAATATTTTAAAAAAGTATCGACGATTTAAGTTGTTGTTGTTATGCATAATATAGAACCGTTTTTTAACTGGCAAGATGTTTACGTTTCGGAAGAAGATGAGCAATCACCGTTTTTCAAACGCACTTACAGTGAGTTTGAATTCACCAACACCATCTACAACTTTTACATTCATCCGCAATGGGATGCATTCGGTTCACCCACACTTTATCTTAAAGTACTCTTTGCCGATTACAATCATCACTTTGCAATTATTGAATTAATAGGGGAGTGGAATGATGCGATTGACAACGATATTATGTTTCTCAAGCGAGATGTAATTGATCCGTTTATTGAAAAAGGAATTTCAAAGTTTGTGCTCATAGGTGAAAATGTTTTAAACTTTCACGAGTCTGATGATTGCTATTATGAAGAGTGGTATGAAGACATTCGAGATCAAGGTGGCTGGATTGCACTTATCAATTTTCGTGAGCACGTGCTTAATCAAATGAAAAATGTGCGGCTTCAGAACTACATCATTTTCGGCGACCAATTCAATGATGTAAACTGGAGAGTGATTAAACCTTTTCATTTCCATCATCTGATTGAAGGCCGAATGCTTCCTGAAACGGCTTAGCTGATTAACTTGTTTGTTGTGTACAACGATTTGAAGAGATTGTTTGTCTCATTGATTAAATACTTGTTAAGTTTGATCGCATTATTTCACTAACTTTATTCCCTCTAATAAATTATTATGAAAAAAATATTCCTTGTTTCTGCTTTCATATTGTCATTAACAACTTTTGTAAAAGCCCAACAAATTATTCATGCATGTTGCGATACATTTATCTGTTTGCTCGGCAGCCCTGTAACACTCACTGTAACAATTGATTCGGGCAGCACAGGAACCGTACTCAATATTGCCGATGATACCTACAGCCAATTGGTAACTTTAGGTTTCAATTTTACTTTTTTTGGAAACACTTACAGTAAAGTTGTTCTTTCCACTAACAGTTACATCACCTTTGATCAAACACTTGCCAACGCTTATTCCCCATGGCAGATTACAACAGCATCGCCTTCGCCGGTAAATCCAAACAATTCAATCTATGGCCCGTGGCAGGATACTGATCCATCGGTAAATCCATTTGGTACACTTGCCTTCGGAACTTTTGGTACCGCACCCAATCGTTTTTTTGTTTACAGTTGGTGCAGTGTTCCTATGTATAGTTCAAGTCCGGGAGCACAGTGCAAT
>JBKJNS010000101.1:0-6983 GCA_046593455.1 Chitinophagales bacterium
GAAATTGCTATAAGGCAACATGAAAAAATAAATTCAATGGGTGTGTTCAAAATGGATTTCATAAAAAATACAAAGCAGAAAAAGATAAGTTCCTATTCGTTCCCCAAAACTTTTTCACCATTCACATAAGTTGCCAATACCTTAACAGAGAAGATTTCATTTTCCCGAATCGTCATTATATCTTTTTCTAAAACAACAAAGTCGGCGAATTTTCCTGCACGTAAACTTCCTTTTTCATTTTCTTCAAAGTTTGATTGAGCTGCCCACAAGGTCATTGCATTCAAAGCTTCTTCTCTGTTTAAGGCATTCTCCATTTGAAACCCATCGGCAGGGAAACCTCTTTGATCTTTTCGTGCAACCGCTGCATAAAAACCATACAATGGATTAATATTTTCAACAGGGAAATCGCTACCATTCACCATCCAATTATTTTGCAACATCAGATTGTGATAGGCATAAGCTCCTTTTATTCTGAAAATACCAAGCCGTTCCAGAACCCAATACATATCACTCGTTGCATGCGTAGTTTGAACAGAAGGAATGATGTTGAATTTTTGAAACAACTCAAAATCATCGGGAGCAACAACCTGGCAATGTTCAATTCTCCAACGCAAATCATTAGGGCCGCCTAGGGTTTTTCCATAAACCTGCAACATCATTCTGTTCGCCGAATCACCAATGGCATGCGTGCACATTTGAAAACCATATTTTTTACAAAGAGCCGCTTGCGCTTCGTAATAGGAGCGGGGATGGATTGAAAGTCCGGAATTTTTTGAATCGTCTGTATATGGTTTCAGCAGCAATGCACCACGCGAGCCAAGTGCCCCATCGGCATAATATTTTATTGCGCGCACATTAAGCCGGTCGGTTTTATATTTTCCCTGCTCAAAAAAATATTTTTTGGATTCTTCGTCATCAGTCACCATTGCATAAATGCGAATCTTTAAGTCATTACTTTTTTGCAATGAATCAATGATAAAAATTTCGCGCTTGGTTAGTCCTGCTTCATCAACTGTAGTGAGCCCAACCTCAAAGCAATTTTTTTGTGCCTTCATCAATGCATTAGAAATTTGCTTTGATGTTGCCTCCGGAATTATTTTTCTTAATGAATCTTTTCCATTGTCGATCAGCACTCCAGTAAGTTTTCCATTTTTGGAAACTAAAATTCCCCCATCAATTTTAGTTGCCGAATTAAAGCCGGCAAGTTCAAGTGCTTTAGCATTAGCAACACATGCGTGGCCATCAATGCGTTCTAAAAAAACAGGTCGATCGGGAAACAATAAATTCAATTCGTCATTGGTTGGGAAATCTTTTTTCACCCAATCGTTTTGATCCCACCCTCTTCCAACGAGCCAGCCTTCATGATTAACGGAGTCGAATGATTTTACTTTTTCAATTACCGAAGTCCATGAATCGGTGCCGGTTAAATTTACCTGCGTTAATGTTTTTCCGTATTCAAGAAAATGACAATGAGCATCAATTAATCCTGGGTACACAAATTTTCCATCAAGATTGATGGTGTCTTTAACCTTATAAAATTCAAATGCAACTGCAGCGTGCCCTGCATAAATTATTTTGCCATCCTTAACTACCAATGCATCGGCCATGCTGTTTCCATAGTCAACGGTATAAATTTTAGCATTGAAAAAAATTGCATCCGCTTCTTTTTTCTTTTTGCATGAAAAGAATAAAGCAGGTAATGATAAATAAAGCAGCAGACAGCAAATACGAATTCTCATGAGTGAAAATTACAAAAAACATTTTCACAGAATCAAAAGTTACGGGCAATTGGATTTTTAACCGGGGCCAGCGTTTTTAAATATGCAAACACACACTTTGCTTCATAGTCCGTCATTCTTGTATATGGGGCCATAGGATAACGATTCACAGTTGCATCGGGGCGCAGGCCATATTTAAGTGCGTTTACGAATTGGTTTTCTGTCCAGTTTCCAATTCCGGTTTCTGTATCCGGTGTAAGGTTAGCACTGAAAATAATTTTACCTTGAGCATCAGGTATGGGATTTCCGCCCGCCATGTAACCTTCAGATTTTTCAGGCTGCAGAATATTCATTGTTTTAAATGAAGCAGAGTGGCATGCGAAGCACTCAATTTTTCCTTGCACAACATATTTTCCATAAGCAACATGATCTGCTGTATCGGGCGCAACAATTTTTTTATCGGGATAGGGCAGGGGCTTAAATGCAACATGTGAAAGAAACTTTGCTAAAAAATTTGGTTCGGGTTTTACAGTTGGTGTTGCAGTTGCTTTTACCCGCGGGTCGTCACTATGCAACCATGCAATCACGTTGTAGAGATCATCATCACTCATGTGTGCAAACTTTGGCATATAAGGAGGAGCATAGTTGCCATTTGGTTTAACACCCGTTCGCAAGAAATAAATCAGTTGACCATCAGTCCATTTACCAATTCCGTTTTCTCTATCCTGTGTAATATTTGCTGAGTGAATGTTTCCAAATGCTGCAGCATCAGGCATGTGTTCACCACTTAAAATATTTGTTACTCGATTCATGTGGCATTCAACACATAGCATTGATGCAAGGCGTTCGCCATTTGCAATCATTAATGAATCACCTTGAATCGTTATTCCGGGATCTTTAACAAGTTCAGGATATTTTGGAATTCCATCAATGCTGATGTAAGTATAAAACGCTGCAGCGCAGATAACAGCAATAAGAACGAGAATCAAAAATAATTTCAATAATTTTTTCATGTGTTTATGTTTAGGGAGTTTGAAATGATTAATGGTTGCACAAGATAAATTTTATTTGAAAAAGTTCAACATTGATTTTTCAATTAATTTTCAACCGTTAAATTTTTATTTGGGATGGAAATAATTAGAAGAGAAAAAGATGATGAAGAAAAGAAACAACTTAGAGTGAGCATCTTCATTCCCTTTTTGTTCGTGTGTCTTCTATGGCTCATCTTTATTTTTGAATTTGTAAGCGGAAGTGATTTCGGAATTTATGGAGTTTTCCCGCGTTCTGTGGAAGGGTTAAGAGGAATTCTTTTCTCGCCATTAATACATGGTGGATTCAGTCACTTGTTTTCCAACTCAATTCCATTACTTGTGCTTGGCAGCTTGCTTATTTATTTCTACCGCACCATTGCATACAGAGTTTTTTTTCTCATTTGGTTTATTGATGGTTTAGGGGTTTGGTTATTTGGCAGAGGTGCACATCACATTGGTGCCAGCGGCCTAGTATATGGTATGGCAAGCTTTCTTTTTTTCAGCGGCATATTAAGAAAGAACAGAAAACTGCTTGCAATAGCGCTTGCAGTTGTATTTGTTTATGGCGGATTGTTGTGGGGAATGTTGCCAGTTGTAGAAAGCATTTCATGGGAAGCACACCTTTCAGGTTTTCTTGCAGGCATATTTTTCTCACTTTATTATTTAAGGCAAGGGCCTGTAAATGATCCATTACCCGAGTGGATGAATGAAGAATCTATCGAAGAAGATTCAGAAGCAAAACCGCAAGAAGAAGAAGCCGTGGTCAGGTATTTCATAAAAAAATCAAATGAAAAGGAAGATGACTCTTCCAAATGATTGATTCTGCATTTATACTCCAGCAACTTTCAGATAGAAACAGACAATTATATTAAACAGGCTGTTAATTTCAATTCCATTAACACTTTTTTTGAAACTGTTAACACGAAGCTACTGCAAACATGCTCACTTTTGGTTCATCAAAAAACTTCAAACTATGAAACAGACACTTTTACAAAAAAGAATTTTAGTTCTTTTATCATTTATCCTAATCATCTTTTTACAAGATTCATTTGCCGGCGGCCCATGGGTATTGGGTGCGGGGCAATCAAACCTTAGTCTTGGATACAGCCGAAAGGTTGGTAAAAAGAGATGGAGCGCAACCATTACTGAACCTGATGGCTCTACCAAGCTTGATAAGAATTACAACAATGATGTGATTACCTATTCATTAGTTGATCCGCATGACTCAGTTACAGTAGATGGTAAGTTTCACGATTTCCGGTATACATACTTTCAGGGCCAAATTGGAATCTGCAAAAATCTTGAATTAGATTTTACAATTAACTGGCTTAATGGATTAGAAGCACAAAGAAGCGATCCGTATACAGGTAAATTGTGGACATATTATGATTCTGAAGGCAATATGGTTATAGGAGAAAATGGAACCTATCATTATGCGGTGTGGGAAAAGAACCATGGATTTACTGATTCTTGGATTGGCTTAAAGTACCAATTCCTTCATGGCAATTGGCCAATGGCAATTGAGGTAAATACACGTTTCCCCGATTTATATAATGAACCTACTGAAGTTTACACAAGGTTTAAAACCCAATTTGTTTCGGTAACTTATAATGATGTTGCCAATGATACTTCTTACACACTTAAAGATACCATCATTGAACCCGGAAGCGAATGGCGCGGGCTTCTAAAACGCGATCTCGCTTTTGTTATTCATAGTGGGCATTCATTTATGGATGGCAAGATTTATACACAAGGATTTTTAGGATATAACATAAGACAAGGCGCTTTTGCCGATCAGGTAATGGTAGGTATTAGCGGAGGCTACAATTGGAAGATCAATGATATGGTTACCATTATTCCTAACCTGTCTTTTGATTACATTGGTGGTATTGGAAATGGTGGGCAACCCGACAGTACCGATAGATTCAACAGTGTTTACAAAAACTATAATTTTAATAATTCAAAACATTTTAGAATGTATGCCAATGTTGATTTTATGTTGAATGATCGTTTTGATGCTAAGATTGGATATGGATCATGGTTATGGGGTAAAGGAGAAGTAAAATATACCGAAATGTTTTTCCAATTAAGTTACGTAATAGGTTGCGGAGATAAAAATTCTCAGAAGTAACGCACCTAAGGGTAGACTAATATTACATGTTTGCGTGGTTTAAAAGAGGGAAGTTCGAAAGGGCTTCTCTCTTTTTTTATGTTCCCTTTTTATTCGAAATAATCATCGTGTTTGATTCTGCTCTCAAGATGATGCATCTTTGCGAAGTTTAAAAAAATAAAAAGCAAACATGAAAAAAATTATAGCAGCAATTATATTGGCAATATTTATTTCACCAATAGTCAAAGCACAGGTTGATGCAAATACCATCGGGTTACGATTTGGAGGTGGTGATAATTCGGGTGCCGAAATATCTTTTCAGCATGGTTTCAATGATGTTAACCGATTAGAACTTGATCTTGGTTTTGGATATAGTAAAGGATATGATCAGTTCAAGATTTCAGGAATTTACCAATGGGTTTTTAATATTGAGGATGGTTTGGGTTGGTATATTGGACCCGGTGCAAGCTTGGGTTTGTATTCTTACAATGAAGGATACTATGGTAACAACGGATATAACTCAGATTTTTATATTGAAGCAATGGGTCAGATTGGCTTACAATATCGCTTTGATTTTCCTCTTCAACTTACTCTCGACTTTCGCCCGGCGGTTGAAATAATTCCTGAACTTGGTCACCTGCATGGTAGCTTCGGATTTGGAATTAGATATGTTTTGGGAGGAAACAAATAGTTCAGAAATTAGAAGTGAGTAATGTGAAGTGAGAAATTAAAACTCGTAACTTAAATCTTACATCTCAAGTATTTACTCTTCAATCATAATTCTATTTTCTTAAGTTTCGAATATTATTTTTGCACCACCCAAAAATATGTTGCAACTCGCCGCGCTCATTCCATTTCTCCCGCTATTGGGTTTTGCTATTAATGGATTGGGTTTTCAAAAAATTCCTAAAAACATTGCGGGCATTATTGGATGCAGTAGTGTACTCGCTTCATTTGTAATTGCAGCTTCAATCTTTGTTCAATCTATTAATGGGTCATTTGTTTCAACTCAAATAAATCTTTTCGATTGGATAGTTGCCGGTAACATCAACATCAGTTTTTCATTCCTCATTGATCATCTTACATTGATCATGCTGTTGGTGGTAACCGGTGTGGGCTTTCTTATTCATGTTTATTCCATCGGCTACATGCACGATGATGAAGGGTTCGGAAAGTTTTTCGCTTATCTCAATCTCTTCATCTTTTTTATGCTCATTTTAGTAATGGGAGCAAACTATGTGATGATGTTTATTGGTTGGGAAGGAGTGGGGCTCTGTTCTTATTTGCTCATTGGTTTCTGGTGGAAGAACAGAGAATATTCTGCAGCGGCAAACAAAGCATTCATTATGAATCGCATTGGCGATCTCGGTTTTATTCTCGGCATTTTTCTCACCTTCCTCACTTTCGGAACTTCTGATTACCAAAAAGTTTTTGAAGGCGCATCAGTTTTCAGTTCCAATGATTCAACCATTGTTGCCATCACCATTTTATTTTTTATTGGCGCAATGGGCAAGAGCGCACAAATTCCATTGTACACGTGGTTACCCGATGCAATGGCTGGCCCCACACCCGTGAGCGCACTTATACATGCTGCAACAATGGTTACCGCAGGTGTGTACATGGTGGCGCGCTCGAATATTTTATACTCCATTGCTCCATTCACGCTTGGTATAATTACAGTGGTTGGATTGTGTACTGCAATTCTTGCCGCACTAATTGCAATCACTCAAAGTGATATTAAAAAAGTTTTGGCGTACTCAACAGTTAGTCAACTCGGGTATATGTTTGTTGCAGAAGGAGCGGGCGCATATTCATCAGGCATTTTTCATTTGGTTACGCATGCTTTCTTTAAAGCCCTTTTATTTTTAGGGGCAGGAAGTGTGATACATGCAATGCATGGCGAACAAAATCTTCGCAAAATGGGTGGGCTTAGAAAATTTCTTCCAACCACATTTCTCACTATGGCAATTGCAACATTTGCGATCTCAGGATTTCCGCCATTCTCAGGTTTCTTTTCCAAAGACGAAATTCTTTTATCAACTTACAATGAATCACCTATTGTTTTCTGGTTGCTTTCTGCAACTTCAGTTCTTACTGCAGTTTACATGTTTCGGCTATTGTTTA
>JBKJNS010000158.1:0-6032 GCA_046593455.1 Chitinophagales bacterium
GTAAACTAATTTATTTGGGAGAAACTTTTCCAAAGTTTAAAACTTTGTAAAAGTTGAAGTGATGTTTTCAGCAAAAATATTTCAATCTTTAAAATTGATTCTCATTTATTTCGAAACTAAAATCTTATCTCCAACATGAAGATCACTAGATGAAAGGTGATTCATCTTTTTCAATTCCTCCACTGTTACATTGTATTTTATTGAAATACCGTAAAGCGTATCACCCTTTTCAATGGTATGAATTCGTTTTTCCGAAACTGATTTTACTTCTGTCAATTTAACATCGCTTGCAGTTTGCTCTGCAAGAATTGCAACCGAATCGCGTGTATCGCGCAGGTAAATTTTTTCGCCGGTGGCAGGTTCACTTCCAATGATCATCAGGTTTTTTTCATATAGTTCACGCAACTGAATTCCTTCATCACGCGAAATGGTAAACATAGTTTCGCCTTCTGTTACTATATGAAATTCCTGGTTGCCATTGTGCCGCTTGGGTTGCAGATAAACCCGGTTGCCCGGTTTCAATTGTGCTGCATCGGAAATATCGTTGTATCGCATGAGGCGATTGATGCCGATCTCAAACTTTGTTGCCAGTTCATTTACCGATTCATCTTGCTGCATAATTACGCACTTGATATCATTAAAAACAAAGACACGCTGATTAGGAAACTTAGTTTCGGCAGGCAGCACCATTTTATTTTCCTTGTCTGCTGTTTCAATTTTAGAGTCGTCAGGAATTTCTTCTTTCGTCTTGTTGATTTTCGCAAACCACTTGCTTCGTTGCTTGTCATTTAAATCCCATTGATGCAAGTCGAAATCTTCAATGCATTTTATCAAAATGTTTGCATACTGTGGGTTGGTGGCGTAGCCACAACTCTTTAATCCTTTTGCCCATGCTTTATAATCATCAGCATCATAAGTAAAAAGCACAGCATATCGCTGTCTGGTTTTCAAAAATTCGGAATGATCATCAAAAGATTCTGCTGCATTGGAATATTTTCTGAAGCACTCATTCTTTTTATCATCATCATAGGTAAAGGATTCACCCTTCCAGTCGTGGCATTTTATTCCAAAATGATTGTTTGCTATAGTTGCAAGTTCACTTTGCCCTGCGCCCGATTCAATGATACCCTGCGCAAGAGTAATACTTGCCGGAATGCCAAAGTGCGCCATTTCTTCTATCGCAACTTCTTTGTATTGATTGATGTATGCCTCTACCTGCTCATCATAAGATTGAGCAAAAAGATTTACAGCAAAAAAAATAACCACAAAAAAAACAAATACAACTTTCATTTTCATTTCAATAATATTTTAAAAGTACGGGTTCAAAATTTTGAACCCCTATCACCAAAAAATTTATTTCTTTCTTATCATCATTACACCATCTCGAATGGTGATCAATAAATTTTCAACTCTCTCATCGCGCTGTACTTTGTCGCTAAATTCAACCAATGATTTGGTCTCCACATCTTTTTTTTCCTCCAAAACTTTTCCACTCCACAAAACATTATCGGCTAAAATGATGCCGCCGCTATTAAGTTTATCAAATATCAAATCGTAATAGGCAGAATAATTTTCTTTATCAGCATCAATAAAAACCAAATCAAACTTCACATTCAATTGCGGGATTATTTCAACGGCATTACCAATCAGATATTTTATTTGATCCTTCAGCCCAGCTTTGTCAAAATATTTTTGCGCAATGGTTTGCAATTCCTCATTTACATCAATAGTATAAAGTGTTCCATCATTTTGCAGCCCTTCGCTCAGGCAAATAGCAGAGTAGCCGGTAAAAGTTCCAATTTCTAAAATGTTTTTTGGCTTCACCAATTTGCTGATCATACTCAGAAATCTTCCTTGTAAGTTTCCCGAAATCATCTGCGGCATATAGATGCGCGCAAAAGTTTCGCGCTGCAATTCATTCAAAACTGTGCTTGCAGTTTTGGTATGCGCATCAACAAAACGGTCCAACGATTCGGGGAAAAAATTCATGCTTGCAAAATAGATTGAAATGAAAAGTAGTTATAAGAATGAAAATTTTTCTTCTCTACAAAATATTTGCTGCTGACTAATATTGCAAACAACTTACTGATAAGAATACCACTGCTGAAAATTCAAACAACACTGTTATCTTGCCCTCGATGAAAAGATTACTTCTTCTGTTGTTCTGCTGCATCTTCTTAAATGCACAAGGGCAATTATTGCCATCACTTGGCGGTAGCAGAACAGGTACAACAGGATTTCAGTTCTTAAAAATTTCACCCGATGCCAGAGCAACAGGAATGGCAGGGAGTATTATTGCAACAACAAATGATGTGGCAGCATTGTACTGGAATCCTGCAGGCATTACAAAAGTTGACACGCAGAAATTTCATTTTCAGTTCAGTCAAACAATTTATTACGCCGATGTAAATATGAGTTATGCAGGCGTGGTACATGCAGTGAGCAAGCAAACTTTTATTGGGTTGAGTTTTCAAACACTTAATACCGGGAGCATGAATGTTACTACTGAGTTTCAACCTTATGGAACCGGCCAAACTTATTCTGCCAATGATCTTGCAGTTGGTTTATCATTGGCAAGAATTCTCACTGATAATTTCAGCTTCGGAATCACGGGAAAATATATTCGAGAAAGTTTTGCAGAAGTTCATACTTCAAACGCAGTCATTGATTTCGGTTTTCAATATGATGTGGGAAAAGCAAATACAAGATTCGCTGTTGGTGTTTCGAATTTCGGATTCAACACAGAACCTTCCGGCACCATCGAAGTGCAAACATTAAATGGGTTAGATACCATCAGCAGTTTTGAAAAGATTGGAGTGCCGGCAGTTTTCAGAATCGGAATTGCATGGGATGCAGTAAAACGAACCGATCACATATTAACTTTTGCCGGTCAGCTCAATCACCCAACAGACAATAATGAAACTTACAGTTTGGGTGCAGAATATTCGTGGAAGAAATTATTGTATGCAAGAACGGGTTACGAATTAGGAGTGGATGAAAGCGGCATTCCGAATTTTGGTTTCGGTATCCGCTTCAAAAGAAATTTTGGAATGTTGCAATTAGATTATGGATTTGAAGACAAGAATAAATTGGGAAGTGTGAATAGAATTACGTTTGCAGTGAGTATGTTTTAGTAAATTGATTACACCGATTGTTAAATGATTGCGCCGATTACAAATTGTTACACCGATTACAAAATGATAACACTGATAAAAAAATTAGTAGATGAGAATAATTTGATTCTTTCATTTCAAAAAAATGGAATGAGAAAATTTCATTCTCCATTTTTCTTTTTTCTATTTTCATTTTTCTTTTCCTCCTGCGATTTTTTATTGGGTTCAAAGCAAGATGATAGTACGCAGCAAATTTTTGAACAAGGTGCCATTGATCCAAACGCAGGATCGGGCGAAGTTGGTTACGTTCCCATTCTTCCCTATTGGAATGTTCCAAATCCTGTTGATGTGTATGCAGGTTACGATGAAATGATTTATGTGGTGGATGATAATGGCTTAGAAATTTTTGATAAGAAAGGAACCTTACAGCGAACCATTTTTATTCCGGGTGCAACTGATGTTATTCAGGATAGAAGATTACATACTTATGTTGCGGGGAGAGTAGAAAAAGTAATTGATGGCACTACTTATAATCTTGCTGCTGTGTTTAACATCATCAATGCATCCACTGCTGCAACACCTGAAATTATTGATACCATGATTCAACCATTTTGCGATGTATCAAGAAACAACACAGCATTTCGTGGTGCCGATGATGAAGCTGTAAAAATTACCGGACTTGCAACACGTGCTGATAACATTTTGTATGTTTCAAGAACAGGTCCTTCAAATTCTCTTTCATCTATTGCAAGGCCCGATAACACGATCTTGATTTTTAATCCTGATGGTGTGAACATCGGTTACACCAATGGACTAAATCCATTAAGCTCCAGTTTAAAATCTACACTTAGTATCAGCAGCATTGCCTCCTTCGCAGCACCGCCACAAAGCACTACAGGAATTTCTGAATCACATGATTTTATGTTGCTTCAAAAAGATTCCATTGCTCAATACAAAGCATTGTGGATTAAAGAAAGCAACGACCCCGATGCAGGAGTTGTTTACACTGAAAACAGTTCACTCTTAAATTTTGATTACTCAAAAGCCGAACGCTTTCTTTATACTCCCGATCGCTTTTTATCTCCCGAAGATATTTTTATTGCACCCGATGCTGCAGGCTATATTTTTATTGTTGACAGCAAACTTGATTCATTATTTCAGTTCACACAAAAAGGATTTGAAGGTGTGAATCCCCCCGCAAGCAGTAATTCCACAAAACAAATTATTGCTTCATTCGGTGGTTATGGAAGCGGGCCATATCAGTTTATTTCTCCAAGCGGCGTATGCTATTTTGATAAAACAGTTTACGTGGCAGATAAAGGCAACAACAGAATTGCGCGCTTTAAGCTGAGTACAGATCTGGAATAGATGTTTGATATTATTCAACAACACGTAATTTCATTTCCCCAAGAAAAAAAACGGTATTGCCTGGTATATAATAAGATTCAAATAATATTGCTGCGATTTTATTGCTTTTTAGATAAAGCAATTTAATTATTTTTATGCTTTATCTAAAAAGCAATAATTGTTTACCTTTGCTTTCACAATTAAGCATTATGGATTACCTGCAGATTAAATCAAAAGACAAAGTGAGTGAAGTTTCACTCGAGAAAAGGCGATACCTCTATACACAAATACCATGGAACCAACGGTTGATCGGTATTCTTGGTGGTAGAGGAACCGGCAAAACAACACTGCTTCTGCAGCACCTGAAAGAAACTTATGGCAAATCATCAAAAGGACTTTACGTTTCGCTTGATGATATTTACTTTAGTGATAACCGGCTCTATAATTTGGCTACCACTTTCAGGCGCGGCGGTGGCAAAGCATTGTACTTGGATGAAGTACACAAGTATCCTGATTGGTCGCAAGAGATTAAAAATCTTTACGATGATTTTAAAGATCTTAAAATTTATTTTACCGGCTCTTCGCTGCTGCAGTTAGCAAAACAAAAAGGAGACTTGAGCAGGCGGGCATTATTTTTTTATCTCGAAGGATTATCATTCAGAGAATTTCTTGATTTCAAAAAAGTAATTTCTATTGATGCTGTTAAACTGCCCGACCTTCTTAAAAATCACGAAGAGATTGCAAGGCAGTTGAGCAGGAAGATGAAACCCTACGAACATTTTCCTTTCTATTTAAAAAAGGGTGCCTACCCTTTTGTGTTTGAAGATGAGGATAATTACTGGCAGCGGTTAGATGAAACCATACAGCTCACAATTGAAAATGACATGGCATTGTATGAAGGATTTGATGCAGGCAATTTTAGAAAAATGAAACAGTTGCTTTTTGTGATTGCGGCCAATGTTCCGTTTAAACCCAATGTGATGAAGCTGAGTGACCGCACCGGCATTACCCGAAACACCATCATCAGATATTTTGACCTGCTTGAGCGGGGCAAAGTATTACGGGCATTGCATGCTTCGGGTATTGGCATTGGCTCCATGCAAAAGCCCGAAAAACTTTATCTCTACAATACAAACCTTGCTTTTGCACTGGCAGGTGAAAACACCAATGCGGGAACACTTCGCGAAACATTTTTTGCAAATCAACTTTCTGTAAAGCACCAATTGACGGTGCCGCCTGCAGGTGATTTTATGGTAGATGGTAAGTATACATTTGAGGTGGGTGGAAAAAACAAAACCTCTCATCAGGTAAAGAATATTAAAAACTCTTTTGTGGTGAGTGATGAAATAGAGAAAGGAATTAACAACAAGATTCCCTTATGGCTTTTTGGATTGCTTTATTGAAAAAGCAATTTTATTATAAAAGTGCTTTATTGAAAGAGCACTTTATTTCAGTGCCTAATTCTTTACAATCACTAATTTTTTCCTTAATGACATTTTATCAGTGCGAAGTGTGATAAAATAAACCCCATCACTTACATCATACAGTTGAATTTCTTTTTTGAAGGAAGTG
>JBKJNS010000505.1:0-3615 GCA_046593455.1 Chitinophagales bacterium
ATAGAAACTGAAAAACAAATCATCACTGAAAAGTTGGATGATGAAATGGAAGATGAGCATCGCAGAATTATTGAACAGCGCCTTGATGAATTTTTACAGAATCCTGAAGATATTTTAGAATGGGAAGATGTTAAAAAGGGATTATGAGTTTCAACATGCTGGTACAAGAAACTTGCAATCGTTCAAAAAAAGTTCTCTAAAAATCGTTTAGTACACATGGAAATCATTTACCTCATCATTGGAGTTGCTTTAGGATTCGGAATCGGATTTCTTTTACTGCGCAATCAATCGGCCTCAAAACTTTCTGATCTGCTATCCCAAAAAAATGTGTCTGATGAAAAGGCAAATAACCTTCTTTCCCAAAAACAAAAATTAGAAAGTGAAACCGCTGCGCAGCAGCAAATAATTCTTTCGCTCACTTCAGAAAATTCTTCTTCAAAAAATAAATTGGAAAATCTGGATAAGCGATTGGCAGAACAGAAAACAGAATTCGAAAACCTGCAGGAAAAATTCACGAGAGAGTTTGAAAATCTGGCTAACAGAATCTTTGATGAGAAAGGAAAAACTTTTGCCGATCAAAACAAAAAAAACCTTGATCAGTTATTAAAACCTTTTCAGGAAAATATTAAAGACTTTGAGAAGAAAGTAAATGAAGCGTATGATAAAGAATTGCGCGATAAGATTTCGTTGCGTGAAGAAGTAAAAAAATTATATGAGCTGAATACCAAAATAAGTCAGGAAGCAAACAACCTCACTAAAGCGTTAAAGCAAGACACACAAAAGCAAGGCAGTTGGGGAGAAAAAATTCTGGAAAGAATTCTCGAACAATCAGGATTGAAAAAAGGAGTGGAGTATGAAACACAGTTTGTTACCACTAATCAGGATGGAGCAACAATAAAACCCGATGTAATTATTCATCTGCCCGATGATAAACACATCATCATTGATGCAAAAGTTTCATTGGTTGCCTATGAAAGATTTGTAAATACAGATGAGGATATTGAACGAAAAAATTATTTGCGCGATCATATTAATTCAGTACGCAGTCACGTAAAAATTTTAAGTGATAAAAATTATTACACTGCACAAGGTTTGCATTCACCCGATTTTATTTTATTGTTTACTCCAATTGAATCTTCATTTTCTATCGCCATACAAAATGATGCAGAGCTTTTTAATTATGCCTGGGAAAAAAGAATTGTGATTGTAAGCCCTACAACTTTGCTTGCAACATTGATGACTGTTTCAAGCTTGTGGAAAATAGAAAGCCAAAATAAAAACGCAATGGAGATTGCACGCCTGAGCGGAAGTATGTATGATAAATTAGAAGGTGTGATTGCTGAATTGATCAAAGTGGGTAAATCAATTCAAACAACAGATGACCAATACAAAAGTGCAATGAGTAAGTTGTATGAAGGGTCGGGTAACGTAATTAAGACGGCAGAAAAAATAAAAACTCTTGGAGCAAAAGCAACCAAGAGTTTACCTCAATCTTTACTTGATCGGGCTGATGATTAATTTTTTATCATATCAATGTCCTGTAATCATTCCCCACTTAGCCAATATTAAACCGGCAACAAGTAACCCAACAAGATGATAACCAATATCAACAAACCATACGCCGAGCGGGCGTTTTAAATAATTAAGTGCAGTGCCTAAAATTGCAATCGTTAAACCTGCAAGCAAAATGTAAGATCTGATGAAGCAATCAGAAAGTTCTTTGCAGCGAACTGAATTCATCATTAATCCAACGCAAGCACACATCAATAGGATAAATAGAAAACCAATGATCATGGTTTTCATCATTCCGCTTTTATCATTTGGATCAATGTTATGAGCCTTTGCCCAGTATTTTCCAAACAATACTGTATACCAAAGTGCGCCAATTGCATAGTAAGCAACGGCGGCCGCAAGTACCATTGGCCAGTTGAGATGTAAGATTGCATTTTTCATATAAGTAGATTTTTTTATCAGGGGCTGAAAGTAAATATTCTTTGTAAATCTAAATTTCATTTTCTCCACACCTGTTTTTCCTTCAGGCATTCATCTATACCTTTGCTTGCTATGGAAGTTGAAAAGCAAATTGTTTCTTTTGAAAATACCGAAATCGCTTTCATTTATAAGTCGAACAGAGAATTGAATAAAGCATGGTGGCTTTTTTCTTTAATGAATAATAACCTGCTTGTAAAAATTGGAACCCGAATTACTCCCAAACTTTTTGATATTGGATTGCCGATTAAAGGAATGGTGAAGCCAACAATCTTCAGTCAGTTTTGCGGTGGTGAAACAATGGATGAATGTGCAGTTACCACCAAAAAACTTTCAGATCACGGCGTTGAAACTATTCTTGATTATGGTGTTGAAGGAAAGGAAAATGAGGAAGAGTTTAATAGAACCGCGAATGAAATTTCAAAAGCAATTGTATTCGCAGGATACAATCATCACATTCCGTTTGTAAGTATAAAAGTTACAGGCATAGTACGATTTGCATTGCTTGAAAAGATGCATGAAAGAAATGATTTGAATGGGAATGAGATGGCCGAATGGCAAAAAGCAAAGGATCGTTTTTATAGTGTTTGCAAAACAGCAAATGAAAATAATGTTGGGTTAATGGTTGATGCTGAAGAAACATGGATTCAAGATCCTGTTGATGAACTCACGATGAAGATGATGGCTGAATTCAACAAGGAAAAAGTAGTGGTTTATAATACTGCACAACTTTACAGAACCGATCGGTTGGAGTTTGTGAAGCGATCAATTGCAGAAGCAAAAACAGGTAATTTTTATTTGGGGTTGAAGCTTGTGCGTGGTGCATACATGGAAAAGGAACGCAAGCGCGCACAAGAACTAAATTATGCATCACCTATACAACCCGATAAAGATTCAAGTGACAGAGATTATGACGCAGCAGTAACTGTTTGTATGGATAACATTGAGCGGGTGAGTATATGCATTGCATCACACAATGATGCAAGTAATTTATTGGGTGTTGAACTTGCAATGAAAAAAGGAATCGCACCATCGCATCCGCATCTTAATTTTTCGCAGTTGTATGGAATGAGCGATAACATCACATTCAATTTGGCACATGCAGGTTACAATGTTTCAAAGTATGTTCCTTACGGTCCGGTAAAAGATGTGGTGCCATACTTAATGCGGCGGGCACAAGAGAACACATCAGTAGGAGGAATGAGCAGCAGAGAATTGATGTTGATCAATAAAGAATTGAAGAGAAGAAAAATTTAGGTTTCGAGTTTAGTGTTTTGAGTTTATTGCTTTCAGAGTCTTGTTTTTCACATTTCACATTTCACCATTCACTTTATTCATGAAACAGTATCACGATTTCCTCCGCCACGTTTTAGATCACGGAGTAAAGAAAGAAGACCGCACCGGCACCGGAACCATCAGCACCTTTGGTTACCAGATGCGATTTAATTTGAATGAAGGATTTCCTCTGCTCACTACAAAAAAATTGCATCTTAAATCAATCATCTACGAATTGCTTTGGTTTTTGCAAGGCGCCACCAACATCAAATACCTCAAGGAAAATGGTGTAAAGATTTGGGATGAATGGGCTGATGAAAATGGCGAACTCGGTCCTGTATATGGCAAGCA
>JBKJNS010000060.1:0-16139 GCA_046593455.1 Chitinophagales bacterium
TCGAATTAATTTATAAGGGAGCATTGCTGGGGCTGATTACCGCTTTTTCATTTGGTCCAATTTTTTTCAGCATCATTGAAACCAGCATTCGAAAAGGTGTTTACTTCTCTGTGTTCATTGCGCTGGGTGTGTTGCTGAGTGATGCTGCAATTATTACCTTAGCGTTCCTGAGCATTGCGCGGTTCATACAAGATCCGCAGATTAAAAATATTATTGGCGCAGCCGGCGGAATATTGCTCGTGGGTTTTGGCATCTATCATTTTATAAAGCCAATCCCACATCCTAAAACAATTGAAGTGCATGAAGGGCGCAAGGATTATCTCCTGTATCTTTTTAAAGGTTTTGTGATCAATACCATCAATCCATTCAGTTTTATTTATTGGCTGAGCGCGGTAAGTATTGTTATTGTTGATCCGGATTACACAGAGCCGGAAAGAATTTTATTTTTCATTGCTGCCATCCTTTGCAATTTCTTTTTTGATATTTTAAAATCTGTTCTTGCTTCAAAACTTAAACACCTGATGACCCATCGCACAATGACGATTGTTTCGAAATGCGTTGGAGTTGGAATTGCTTTTTTTGGCGTTCAGTTGCTTCTCAAAACAGTTATCTGAGCTGCACTAATTTTTTTAACAATTTTATTTGCCCCAGGTGATAGGCATCGTGTTGCAGAATGCCATTCACAAATTCGTAATTACTGAATGCGCTGAACTCATGTTTGTGTTTCAAATCTTTTTGCTTCAATTTCTTTAATGCAGTGAGCCAGCTATTTTGAGCTTCGGCAAACTGATTTTTTGTTTGAAGCCATGCTGCTTCTGATCGATCACGGATGTATGAGAAATAATTATCCTCCGGCGATTCAACATCTTCTCCCTGCAATCTCTTTAACATGGTTTGCCGCCAGCTGATCAAGTGATTAGTGATTTCCCAGATGGAATTAAAATTCGGGAATGCTTTTGTTGCTGCTTCCTTCGCAGTAATTTCGTTTAAGGTGTTTTCAATATTTACATCAATCCAAGGTGAGCCATTGTAGAGATCTGCAAAAAGTTTGATGAGTTGTTCCTGTTCTTTCATACTTATTTATTTTAAAAATCTTTGAGCGAAGAAACGCAATCTGAGATTAACAAGAAGCTGCAAAATGAAATCCCCCTCCGACTCCCCCTTGAAAAAAGGGGGAGAGCTGTTACTCCGACTTCCTGTTCGATCCTATTCTAAGTAAGTTTTAATTTTATTGTGAAGAGAGAGGGGTATTAATTTTTTGAAAGCAAATGTTATTTTCATTTTGAGGATTGAATTTATTTTGGATTGATCGAAAATAATTTCCAGCCATTGCCGAAGTCATTTACTACTTCAAGTTTATAATGCTGCCGAATAAAATTAAAATTGCTCATCGGGTTTCTGTTTTTGAAATGAAAAGAAAATTCCTGCTCATTAAAAACCAGCAAGGCCGGTAATAAAATATTTTGCAAAGGCTGATTATACAAGTCAATGATTGAATCCTGAACTTCGTAAGAATGAAGTGCGCCGGTTATTGAAGTTGTATAGATGGTGTTTCCCGAATGTTCTTTAATTATTAATGCAACTTTCTTTTCAAAAATATTCAACTTATAAATTGATTTGAATGAAAAGGCGAAAAGAAAAGCCTGAACAACGATTACAGTTGCTGTCAATACTTTCAATGAAAATTTTCTTTGCAATAAAAAATTATAGCCACGGATAAAAGCCGGGAAAAGCAGGATGATAATGAAAGGAAATGTTAGCAACAGGTACCGCATATTCTGGTAACTGAGCCCTGCGAGATAGAATGCGTAAACACCAATTGCTGCAATCAACATTTTTAATTCTGTTCTTTCAAAATCTTTTTTCTTGATGAAGAAAAAGAAAATAATTCCAGTGAACAGGTAAGCAGGATGAAGAAGATTACTGAGCACAAATAAAATATTTGGAAGCAGGTAATGCTGCTCACCATCGGCACTCGTAAAATTGTTTTTTAAAAAATTTGCAAGTTGCCACTGGTAGGCATCAGATCCATAGTTGAAATTGATTGCTGTATGATTGATGGAAAAGAACAAAATTCTACCTGTGATAAAATAATCGGGCAGCAAAGGAATTAAGGTCATCAAAGCAAACAGGAGCAGCAACCACCAATATTTTATTCCTTTTAAAATAATTGAATAGGAAATAATTAATAGCGGGAAAATCACCAGAACAATAGCGAGGTAGCGTGTTGCCAATGCAGAACCGCAAAAAAGCGATGCGGTAATGAGCGTTGCTATTGAAAATTTATTCTTCAACCTAAATGAAAAATTAAACGCTGCAACCACAAACCAAACGCATAACATATCCGACATTGAAAGCAAACCAAACCGAAATACATAGGGAGAAAAAACAAAAAAGAGTAACAGATAAACTGATATTAATCTTTCACTTTCTTCATAAAACAATCCCAACAACTTTTTCAAAAAGTAAAATGCAAATACTAATGATATAATTGAAACTGACTGCAACGCAACCATCTCATTATTTAAAAGCAGATTGAGTTTAAATGCAGCGAACGGATACAAAACAGGAAACCACGCAGAAGAAAATTTATTTCCTGTTAAGAAATAATTTGTCAACTCTTTGCACAAGTGCAAATACTCATGCGCATCTTGCCCGTATAAACCATTGAATTGAAAAACTAATGCTGTAATAATCAGCAGCAGCAGCAAGATTATTTCGAAGAAAAATTTGCGAATGAAATGTTTGAGCACCCTTGCGGTTGTATGCCGAAAGATAATTTTTTCCTCTTAAAAAATCAGGAATTAAAAAGTGTAAGCAATATCAAATCCTTTTCCATTGTACATTGGGGAGAAAGAAACGCGATCATCAAATTTAATTTTGTGAAGCTGTGGAACCATAAATCCAATAGTGGCTCCCACTAAATAGCCGGTAATAACATCGCTGGGGAAATGCTTGCCTGCCCTATAGCGTGAATAACCAACAAAAGCAGGAGTAAGTATTGCAGCACCCCATACAAAAGGCACCAGTTTGGAATGAGGGCGCAGATCAGTAAAAATCTTAGCTCCAAAAAAAGTAGCTGCCGCCGCGTTAGAAGTATGCCCGCTAAAAAATGACTCCTGTGCATTCACAGTTTGTTTTGAAGAAAGTGAAACTACTGAATCGGTATTGTAAGTATAAGGTCTGCGGCGGTTTACCAGTGCTTTAGCCATGCTAAAAGCTACTGCATCTATAGCAAGCGTTTCAAAATACAGTGCAATAATTTGCGGGGCATGCCCACTCACTCTTTTATCAATAAAAGAAATAAAAGGCAATGCAATGGCAGTGTATTCCAATATGTCACTTGCCGATTGGAAACTTTTATTAAATTGATGAATTGCAGAAAGATCGAATGATGGGATTTTACTGGTATCGGGATTTAGAACTTGCGCGGAATCCAAAGTAGGCTTATTTCCTTTTATTACATAGCTGGTAACAAAGAGAGCCGAAGTAGCTATGCAGACGGCTATATCTTTTTTTTTGTCGAGTCGATAAGGGCTTTCAATGGAAACCTTATAGTTCTTAATACTCAAATCCATTTGCTGAGCCAAGCCAGAATTGAACAGGCAAAAAATGCTGAGTGTTAAAATAAAAACACTTCTGTATGAAATAATCATTATTTAATTGTTAAGAAACAGGAGGAAGGCAAAAATAGATTTTTTGAGTTATATGAATTATTTCATGCTTTTGCCGATTGTAGTTATTATACTGGAAGTAAGAGTTTAAAAGATAAAGCTTATGATGAAACTGAAAATGATTTATTCTTTATTTAAGGAATTTCCATTAACACAGTTCAATGAGTACCTGATTTTTTTCTACTGTATCCCGCTCTTTAATCTTTATTGATTTTACTTTTCCGTTGCCCGCAATCTTAATTACGTTTTCCATTTTCATGGCTTCAAGAATTAAAACAGCATCCCCTTCTTTTAATTCCTGTTCTGCTTTTACCAAAAGCTTTAAAACTAAACCCGGCATTGGTGCTTTGATCACGTTAACTTTGTGTGAGACAAGTTTATCCATACCCAGCGTATGCAGTAATTCATCGAACTTATCTTTTAATTCAACACTGCTCACTTGTCCGTTTACTTTTATTTCAAAAGATTTTTTTTGAATATTGGCCGAAAGAACTTCGCAAACAAAAGACTGATTGTTCATGAGAACATGAAAACGATTTTTTCCAATTTCAATTTGGTTCCAGTCAATTATTTTTTCATTTAACGAAGTTCCACTCTCTGTAATTTCAATTTTCATCTCCGGTTTATCATTCACTTTTACTTTGTACATGTGTTTCTTTTTTTATGAAATGGAAAGGAATTATAGGAATATTATTTCAATACTGATAAAACCCTTTGCCTGTTTTCTTACCAAGTAATCCATCATCAACCATCTGTTGTTGCAAATTGCCCGGTTTAAATTTAGAATTGGAATTAAAAAGTTCGTAGAGCGATTTTGTGACATTAAGATTTGCATCAACACCAATTAAATCAATCAACCTGAATGGTCCCATCTTAAATCCGCTTGCTATAAGCAAAGAATCGATGGTTTCTACCGATGCAATTTTCTCTTCCAGAATTTTTAAAGGTTCAGTATGAAATAATTTGCCTATACGATTTACAATAAATCCGGGAGAATCATTTACCATAACCGGTTGTTTACCCAATTTTATTGCGAGCTTGTAAATAGTTTGTGCGTTTTCTTTTGATGTGAATTTGCCAGAAACAATTTCAATCAACTTCATCAGGTGAGCAGGATTGAAGAAGTGCATGCCCACTACTCGTTGTGGATGTGAAATGTTTTGAGCAATTTTTGTTATTGGAATGGAAGAAGTATTGGTGCAGAAAATTGAATCATCGTTATTGATCGCTGCAAGCTTAATAAACAATTCAGATTTTATATCAAGCTTCTCAATAATTGCTTCAATAATCACATCAGCTTTAAGGTCATCAAAGTCATGGGAGATTTTTATTCGTGAAAGAATTTTTGCTTTTTCTTCTTCCGAAATCTTTTGCTTCTCAACCCCAATTGAAAGAGTATCTCTTATTAATTTACTTCCTTTAATAACTGCTTCATTAAGCACATCAAACAAAACAGTTTCGAAACCAGCTTGCGCACATAGTTGCGCAATGCCCGAACCCATAGTGCCTGCACCCACAACTGCAATTTTTTTTATGTCTTGAATCTTTTTTACCATCATCTGTAGTGTAATTAATTACTGACACTCGCTGCCTTGGATTAAAATTGAAGTATTTTTGTGTACAAAGCAGGCAGCCAATTTATTAAAGAAACGTTTCTGTACTAAGTATGCTCCGCTTTTATTTTAAGATTGAGAGTAACGCTAATAACACAATTCACAAATAATATTGGATGATTGATGCTTATTTTTCATTCACATTCAACTAAACTAAAAATCATGAATCAACCATTACTGAAAATTTGTACACGGCTGACTTTTTTTGCATTGTTATTTGGTGGAAGCTTGTTTTCTCAAACATCTCAATCTCTGCCATACGATTCTAATTATATAGATAAATATTCTGCCAGGCACAGCATAAGAATATATACTTCACAAAAGAGAAATCATATTTATCTGTTTAATACAAAATGGAGCGATCGAATTACGTTGTCTTCTGTACAAAAATATTCTGCCGGGTTGGGTTTCGCGTACAAGGGGGTTGGAATTGACTTGGGTATAGCTGTATATCGAAACAGCATTTTGCCTGATCAAAAGACCAAGGGATTTAATTTTATCAGCACCTTGTATCGTGGTCGCAACGTTATTGACATGACTTTTCAGATTAATAAGGGTTTTGCACAATCAGGAGACAGCGCAGGAAAAACAATAAATATTACCCGCAACGATATAAGCGAATTCAACTTCGGAGTAAATTACAATTACGTTTTCAACTACCGCAAATTCTCTTTCAAAGCAGCAATGTCAGGAACGCAAATACAAAAGAAGAGTGCAGGATCGCCTTTGTTAGGAGTTTTTCTGTCTAATATAAATATAATTGCAGATGACACTTTAATCTCCGACAAATTTTCATCTCTTTTTAATCGTGGTGATATAGGTTCACAAATAAATGTTTTTAGTATGGGTCTCACCGGCGGCTATGCTTACACTCTTGTTCTTCCTCATAGATTCTACATCACTGCATCTTTAATCCCCGGCATTGCTTTTAGTATTGAACAATCACGAAATGATTCACTTAATCTCTTTAATGTTATTTCCTCAGTTGCACCCAAACTGATTTCCCGCAATGCAATCGGCTATTCAGGAGTAAATTTTTATGTAATTGGATTATTTGGAATAGATATCAATGGAACTGCTTTGAGAAATAAAAACTATCTTTTTTACACACCGGAGAAAATGAAGCTTATTTTTGGATATCGCATAAAATAGTTTTCAAACGGGAGTTGACAATTTTTATTTACTATGCCCTGAGTACATTTTAATTTGAAGGCTTATTTCCAAAGAAGAATGGATTCATTTATTCCGATCCAGATTGCCCGCTTATTCACCATCTATTGTTGAGCCTGGGGAAATGCCTATCTTGATCGGTTTGATTTTTTATTTCCAATGAAGCATACAATCCAAAAATCACCCGAAGAAATATTCTCATTGCTGCTTCATAAGCTGCCGGCTGTTTCATTGAAAGAATTTATGGAAGTGATTGCAGCAAATGATAAATTTTTTCTGCATCAGTTTATTATCCGGTTTGCCGAATCATCAGCAATTGCAGGCAACGAAAAATATGCAGTGCTCATTCGCAGTTTATTGCAAGCATCAAAAGTGAATTCAAATTTCAATGTTGAAACTGCGCTTAATCAACTAACTGAAAAAGCAGCGAGGATGATTGAAGCAAAAGATTTTCTCGATGCTTTTTATATTGCTTCAGCTTTTATCAATGAAAGTAAATGTGGAATACTGAAGGGAGAAAAGAATTTTTTTTCATTTCACGAATTATTACAAACTGCTTTCAAGCTACTGGCTTCAATTATGAAATCGGAAGCGGGATACGATTTGAAAGAGAAAATTTTTCAACTCCTTATTGACGATGTGCCGCAATTTTCATTTCAATTTTCCCACGCAGTAAAAGAACATTGGCTGAATGCAACCTTAGAATCAACCAATGATGAAGAACAGTTTGAGGCAGTGATAAAAATGCTTGCTGCAGTAAAAGAAATTATTATTGAGCGCACAGGTGAATCATTGGATGAACAGGATGAAGAACAATTGCTGATAGCAAAATGGAATGTGCTCGAGAAAATGAATCGGGTTAAGGACGCACATCGTCTCGTTCAATCAAATGTTCGCTTTAAGTTTTTTCGGCTCAAGCTGACTAAACAATATTTGAATGATAACAAGTTCACTAATGCGAAAGAGTTGATTAAAGAAGGAAAGCAATTGGAAGAACACAGTGGAAGATTGAGTGTAAGCAGCGAATGGGATCAATTGCTTTTAGAAATTGCAGAAAAAGAAAATGATAAAAAGGTGATTAGGAATCTTGCGCTTCAATTATTTTTTAGTTCAGATTTCGAATTCAAATATTATTTTTTGTTGAAGCAGCAATATGAATCTGCAAAATGGAAACAGCAGATTGATCGGGTAATTCAATTTATTAGAAAAGACCCTTCATTTTACAACAATGGAATACATGCCGCAGCAAGAATTTACACGATGGAGGAAGAATGGGAAAAACTTTTATTGCTGCTGCAAAAAAACACGAACCTTGATTTTGTAGAGGAGCATAGTCATAAACTGAGTGATAAATATCCCCATGAGTTGCTTGAAGTTTACCGCAAAGCCATCAGGCGGTTTGCTGAAAAATATATGGGCACAGAAGCTTACCGCAGAATAACAGATGCTATCTATAAAATGCTTTTGATCAAAGATGGAAAAGAAGTGGTGCAGCCAATGCTGGCAGAATTAAAAGTTGATTACAGAGGAAGAAAAGCTTTTGTGGATGCGTTGCGGAAGATCGTACTGTAAAATCAGGCTACTTCTCTTACGTGCGGAATTTCCTTTCGCTCTGAAGCATGACGCAATTGTTGCGGGTATAAAGTTTCAACTGCTAAGGTGGAACCATCAGTAGCTACAAATTCCACTTCATAAGCTTCACCATTGTTGTGAACAAATACAATTGCACCAAGGTCACCCGAAGTAAGATGGTGCTGAGGTAAATCTACAGTAAGTACGACAGTATCTAATTCTTTTAACATGAGTGTAAAGTTATGTTTTAGATTGGATAAGCTGTAATGAAACGTGCAACGTTACTATTTGTTTTTACCATCCATGCGGTTCGCAGGTCGAAGTCTTTGCTCAATGGCGTTTTGATTGTTCCCTCCACCCGAAATATTTTTCCGAAATGATTTTCTTTCTGCAAATGCGCATCACAATTTTCAACAAGAATAATTATTGCCTTCTGAAATTCCTTCCAGTTTGTTTGACTGTAACCAATTTTACTAAAAAATTCCGCCTTATGATTTCCAATTCGATGTGTTGACGACAGCAAATAACTTACGATTTTTTCTTCAGGAATTTCAATTTCATATTGCTCGATAAGTCTCATTCAAATGATTTGGAATATTTGATTCATCTTCTTATCCAAATTAAAAGGCGTAATAATTTTTCTCACCAAACATTTTCAAATTGCTGCAAAAACCTCAAATCATTTTCATAAAGGATTCTGATATCGGTGATGCCATATTTTAAAAGTGTAGGTCTTTCGATTCCCATTCCCCATGCATAGCCGCTGTAAATTTCGGGATCAATGTTGCAGTTCTTTAAAACCTGAGGATGCACCATGCCGCAGCCAAGAATTTCCATCCATCTTGTAGTTCCTTTTTTTCTGATGTCAACTTCTGCCGATGTTTCGGTGAAAGGAAAATAAGAGGGGCGCATTCTGTATTCATAGTCGGCACCAAAAAATTCATGAATGAAATACACGATCGTTTGCTTAAGATCGGCGAAGGAAACATTTTTATCTACATACAATCCTTCCACCTGATGAAAGAAAACGTGCGATTTGTAGGTGATGGTTTCATTTCGGTAAACCCTACCCGGTGCAATAATTCTTATGGGAGGTTTTTGATTTTCCATAGTTCGAATTTGCACATTGCTGGTTTGCGAGCGCAAAACAATTTCGGGATTGGTCTCTATGTAATAAGTATCCGTCATATCGCGTGCTGGGTGATCTTGCGGAATGTTGAGCGCAGTAAAATTGTACCACTCACTTTCAATCTCGGGCCCTTCTGCAACTACGAAACCGATGCGTGAAAAAATATCAATAATCTGTTTTCTCACAATAGAAACCGGATGGCGTGAGCCCAATTCAATTGGATCACCGGGCATTGTGAGGTCAATATTTTTATTGGAAGATGAGGCAGTTGAAGTTAGTTGTTCTTTTAGTGAATTGAATTTCACCTCTGCTTTATGTTTCAATGCATTTATTACCTGCCCGAATTCTTTTTTCTTTTCATTGGGAATATTTTTCATTTCTCCCATTAAATCTTTGATGATGTTCTTGCTCCCGAGAAAACGAATGCGGAATTGTTCCAATGCAGCAGCATCTGCAATTGAAACAGATTCAATTTCACTCATCACTGCATTTGCCTGATCAAATATTTGTTGTGACATAGGGTTAATACGGCTGCAAGATATTGGATTAAGTGAAACTTATTAGTTGAACACCGATCACAGGGATGTAATTGACTTTACACGGAATTTTTTTTTAATCCGTTTAATCTGTGTCCTCCGTGTTCAACTTTTATTCGCTTCTGATAAAAACCCGTTCCATCATATTTTCTTTTCTCAGGTTGATGTTTGCATTCATCGCTACAGCAGCCTTCCATTTTCCAACCACAATCTTCACACAGAATAAAATGGCGGTTGCATGTATCATTAGCACAATTAATAAATCGTGAAGATGGTTTGCCGCATACATAACAATGCGAAATTGTTTGTGGGTTTACTGAGTTAACATCCACAGTAATTCTGTTGTCAAAAACATAGCACTTGCCATCGAAATCTATTCCGCCCATTTTTTTTCCATACTCAATAATGCCGCCGCGCAAATGATAAACTTCTTTAAATCCTTTTTCAATTAAAAATGCTGTTGCCTTTTCGCAACGAATGCCACCAGTGCAGTAAGCCAAAACTTTTTTGTCTTTATACTTTTCCAGTTCGTGAAGATGATCTGGCACTTCACGAAAATGTGTGATGGGTAGTGTGACTGCGTTCTTGAATTTACCTACTTCCCACTCTACTTCATTTCTAAAATCGATTACCACCACATTAGGATCGTCTTTAACTTTCATCCACACTTCGGGCTCCAGGTATTTTCCTGCATGTTCCCACACATTCACTTCAGCAACACCAAATCGCACAATCTCTTTTTTGTAGCGCACATGCATTTTGGAGAATGAATTTTTTTCTTCCTCATCAATTTTAAAAATCATATCACTGAAAAACGGATCGGCATGGAGATGATTGATGTATTGTTCTGTTTGTTCAAACGTACCCGAAACAGTTCCGTTAATTCCTTCATCAGCAACAAGCACTCTTCCTTTCAATCCAATTTTATTACAGAATTCAAGATGCTGCGATCCAAATTGTTCGGCATTTTCGATGTGAACGTATTTGTAAAAGAGAAGTGTTCTGTACATTTTCATTCGAGAACCGTGAATTTGATTCAGCGGGGTAAAGATATTATTGAAAGATTGAACGCGCCTAAATCAGAATTGTAAAATTGCAATAACAAAGGTGATTCAGGAATTTTATTAATTTCAAATTCTTAGTTTCTACTAAATTTCCTTTTTCATAAATGCGTCTTTACGAAAATTTCGGTATTATTATTTCAAAGGGCTGGCTTGCAATTGTTTTGCTTTAGCACCTAATTTATCTGGTTGTAAGAAAAGCCAATAGGAAAATGCTGATCAAGCAATTGATAGTGCGAAATAATCTTATTCATAATTCACTACAATATCCTTCAAAGATTTTCTTTTTAAATCTGGCACCATCACATTGTTAGCAGCATAGCCTACCGGAATCAACAAAAAAGGTCTTTCATTTTCGGGGCGGTTTAAAACTTTTGTTAAAAAAGTCATCGGGCTGGGAGTGTGGGTGAGTGCGCATAATCCGGCATTGTGAACTGCGGCAATCATAATTCCGCAAGCAATACCTACCGATTCCTGAACATAATAATTCTGCCTCCTCTTTCCATTCACTTCTTCATAAGCCCTTTTGAAAACCACAATGAGCCAAGGGGCAATTTCAAGAAAAGGTTTTTTCCAATCGGTTTGCAATGGCGCAAGATCTTCGAGCCATTCTTCACTCATTCTGCTACTGTAACTTTCAAGTTCTTCTTTCTCTGCTTCAATTCGAATTTGTTTTTTTATCGCAGCATTGCTCACGAGGCAAAATGTCCATGGTTGCTTGTTTGCACCGCTTGGTGCTGTGGATGCAGCAAGTAAAATATTTTCCATTACCTCTTTTGAAACAGCACGATCTGCAAATTCACGAACTGTTCTTCTTTCATTCATAAATGCATAAAACGATTTGCTTCGCACAAGCATTTCTTCTCCGGGGTAAGCTTTTTGTGCGTATTCAACAAATGGAAACTTTGCCATAGTAAAACACTTTTGGTTCTTTGGTGATCAATAAACTATTTAAGCGCATCAACATTGCTTTCTGTTTTTAACCTTGTAGCAACGAGTATTGCAAGCAATGAACTTATAATTGCAATGTAACCGATGTAAGAATAATGTACCAGTTCTTTCGAGGGGAGTTGAGTAACAATGGCACCTGAAATAAGTGTTGCTATACCTGCAGAAAGCATTTGAACACTGGAGTTAATACTCATAAAACTTCCGCGTCTCTTTAAATCAATTGTGCCGGTAATCATCGTCATTGCTATTGACATTCTTCCGCTAATAAAAACAAAAAACAACGTGGTAATAATTAAGGCATAGGAAATACTTCCCCTCATCATATTTGTAATCAGATATAAGGGAATAATTGCAAGTGCTGCAGCAATACTAAAAACCTGAAGCTTACCCTTTTTGTCGGCAATCTTTCCAACAACAGGTGAGGTAATAATCGAAGCAGCACCGCCAAAGAGGTAAATAAATGTGAGTTGATGCTCGGTAAATCCAACATTATAAACCATGTAAGGTGCTATAAAAGGAGCAATGGTAAATTGACCGAGCACCAGCAACATCATAAATAGCAATGCCAATAACAGGTTAGCATCTTTAAATAAAGCAAATACTACTGCACCGGTTTTATGATGGCTCCGGTCATGCAGATGTGACTTTAACTCGGGAACAAATTTGTAAATAAGAAACAGCACCACCACAGCAAAACCAAAGATCACGATAAAAGGCATGTGCCACGAAAAGGTGACTGCCATGTATAAACCGAAAGGCACCCCGAAAACAGAGGCAAATGAAAATGCAGCCGAAACAAAGCTCATCGCAAATGCCCTCCTGCTGTATTCAAATGAGTCGCCCACAATTGCAAGAACCTGTGCACCCAGAATGCCGCCAAAGACGCCGGTAATAATTCTTGCTGCCAATAAAATATGGTAGCCCGAAGACAAGGCGCAGGCAAGTGTGCCAATCGCAAAGCCCGCATAAGTTACCATTAGGAATTTTTTTCGGTCGAAACGATCAAGAAAAAATGAGCAGATAAATCCAACAATACCTGCAGAAATAGTGTATGATGAAACCAGCAAACTAAACTGAGCAGGCGTAATATTAAATGTTCGCATAAACTGCGGGCCCAGCGGCATCATGATCATGAAATCCATGATGTTTGTGAATTGTACCAGTGCAATTACCAGCAAAAGCAATTGTTCTTTCTTATTCAATATTATTTTTTTAAGGCAATGAAGATGGAATCTTTTTTTTAACCGATGTAATGCAATTCTATTTTTACACACAAGTTAAGCAGCTACTTTTGCAACAACAATAACCTGATATGGAAAATAACCTTAATAAAGCGTATGATAAAAAAGGTGAAGCAATAAGTCCTGTGCTGGCAGCCGGAACGAAGAATTATTTAATTGATATAGACGGAACCATTACCGACGATATACCCAATGAAGAACCTGAAAGAATGAAAACATGTAAGCCTTTTGCCGATGCAATTGAAACAATGAGCAAGTGGTATGATGAAGGGCACACGATTTTTTTCTTCACCTCAAGAACTGAAGCCTTGCGTGAGATTACTGAAACATGGCTGAAAGAAAACAACATTCGCTACCATGGAATTATTTTTGGTAAACCCCGCGGCGGAAATTATCACTGGATCGATAATCACATTGTGCGTGCAACACGCTACACCGGTAAGTTCAATGATATGGTGAAACAGGAAAAGGTGATTGAGGTGTTTGGGGAATAATCAATGGTGAAAAGTGAAACGTGAAAAATAAAAGTGTGAATTTTTAAGGAAAAATTAAGCTGCGGGAATCTCCATTCAAAGAATTTTTTTCAATTCTAAGAGCGATTTAATTTCTTTCATCACGGTTTGTTGGTGCGGCACATTTTCAGGATTAAAAAGAACATGATCCATTCCCATCAACTGCGCACCTTTAATATCGGCTTCAATGCTGTCGCCAATAAAAATACTATCGCTCACAGTTGCGCTTGTTACATCAAACGCATAAAGAAAAATCTCGCGATTTGGTTTTGCGCTGCAAGCCCGCTCCGATGTGATGATGTGTGTGAAGTAAGAAGCAATGCCAGAGGTTTCAATTTTTCTTAATTGAACTTCTTCAAAACCGTTGGTGATAATATGAATGGAATATTTTGGTTTCAGGTATTCAAGAATTTCAATGGTATCTTCAAAAAGATGTTTTTTGGAAGGAAGTAAATGCAAGTATTGATCGCTCAGGTTTTTTGAAAGTGTGGCATCTTCAATATCAAACTCATTTAAAGTATTGATCCATCGAACCGTTCTCAGTTCTTCGCGGTTTACTTTTCCTTTCCTAAAAAGATCCCAGTAAATATTATTGTGATAATGGTAGCGCTCAAAGAATTTTTTCTTTTCAATTCCTCTTTCTTCAAATTGATGTTGCACAAAAAGCTCGTGAAGTGTTTCAAGTGAGTTGCGTTTAAAATCCCAAAGGGTTTCATCTAAATCAAAAAATATGTGCCGGTATTTATTTTCATTTCTCATGGCTTCAAACGTACATGAAATTTTATTTCACGCAAGTAGAAAGGAACAGTTTCAGGAATATATGCACCAGCCACCCCTCTCCTTTTTCGGAGAGGGGCAGGGGGTGAGGATTTTAATCAGTGATTTTTTATTCGTAGAAAAGTAATTATGAAGTTGGTGCATGAATATTTTTAAATAAGAATAACTGTTGTCCGATAAAAGAGATTAAAAGAGCCGTTTGAGTTGCCTCATTCGGCTCTTTATTGTACTTTGGTTTTTGCTCAACTAAAATACGATGGATAAAAGTAACTATTTCTTTGGCCAGTCGGTTCTCGGACAGCTGATTTCTTTTTTACCTGATTCAATAATTGCAGAATCAATAAAACAAACACAGTCCGACCATTACTATAAAAAATTTAAAACGCGCGACCATTTAATCAGTATGCTCTTTAGCGTGCAGAGCAACTGCACCTCCTTGAGAGAAGTTGCTGGTGCAATGCTGGGGTTAAGTGGTAAAACAAAACACTTTCAGCTCAATCACATTCCGCGCAGAAGTACCTTGAGTGATGCAAATAAAAAACGGAGTCATGTAGTGTTTGAAAAAGTGTATCAAAAACTATTGGCGCATTACAAACCTGTTTTGTCGGACAGCCGCCAAAGCTATCACTGGATGAATAAAATAGACATCATTGATTCTACCACCATCAGTCTGTTTAAAGACATTTTAAAATGTGTTGGACGCAATCCGGTAAACGGAAAACGCAAAGGCGGCATCAAAGTGCATACCTTGATAAACATGCAGCAAGAAGTGCCTCAATTAATTTGGTTTAGTTCAGCAGCCACCCACGACCATGAGTTTGTAAAACATCTTGCGTTGAAAAAAAATCGTATTGCCGTTTTTGACAAGGGCTACAACGACTACCATCTGTTTGCACAGTTGTGTGACAACAAAAATTATTTTGTCACACGCTTAAAAGAAAATGCCGTGTATCAATCACAATCAGAAAATGAAATTGCAAATACAACCGATACGGGTGTGCTCAAAGACGAACTCATTACAGTAGATGTAAAACAAAACAACAGCACTCAAAAAACAATCACGCTAAGACGCGTAGCTTATTGGGATGATGAAAATAAAAAATGCTTTGAGTTTTTAACCAACCTCATTGATATGGATGCAGGACATATTGCTCTTATCTATAAACAACGATGGAAAATCGAACTTCTCTTTAAGCAACTCAAACAAAACTTTCCGCTTAATTATTTTCTTGGCGACAATGAAAATGCCATCAAAATTCAAATCTGGTGTGCACTTATTGTAAACTTATTAATCACCGTTATCAGAAAAAAACTTAAACGCAAGTGGGCTTTTTCAAATCTTGTCAGCTTTTGCCGACTGCATTTGTTTAACTATATTCATCTGATTAAGTTCTTGGAAAATCCCGAGAAAGACTGGCGCAAAATCATCATCAAACAAAATCAAATCTCTATCTTCGATTCCTAAAGGGGGGCTTACTTCTCTAAAATCTTATTCCTGAATTTGAGTTCTCTCTCATCCATTCGACCTATTCCTCTGTTTTGTATTTTTATCGGACACTAATGAATTATTATATCAATTTTATTTTTTCATATCTCGTTTGGACAAATTGCAGAAGAATTAAATAATCAATCAAAAGAATTAATTCAACAAGGGAAATATAATGAAGCTTTTCCTATCTTAAAAAAATCAGCCGAACTGGGAAATTCAGAAGCTCAATACAATCTTGGATATTTTTTACAAAGTGGAACAGCTGGAGAAAAAAATGAAAAAGAAGCAATTGACTGGTATAAAAAATCGTCTGACAATGGTTTTAATAATGGACATTATGCAATGATGATGGCTTATGGAAATGGCGAAGGAATTGAACAAAACTCTGAAAAAGCATTTGACTATGCTTTAAAA
>JBKJNS010000079.1:0-3501 GCA_046593455.1 Chitinophagales bacterium
CTGCATAAGCAGTTGCGCCGGCATTGGATTCTACCAATACTTCAAAATTCATTTTTACGAATTGTCCTGCAACTTCGGGCAGACATGAAACACGTTTTTCAGGAGTTGATTCTTTAAGTATTCCTATCGTCATGGATTAAAAATTATAGATGCTAAATAAGCTGCGGCAAAAATTCAAGGGTGCGAAAATAGAAAAAGTGAATCAGGTTAACATCTGACTCGAATAAATGAATATGAATTTTATTCTATAATCACTTCATTCATACATCATAAATGAACAGCGGCTTCAATCTCTTCGGGAACAAAAGGACCCGGATCGCCGCCATTCATAATTACATCGCGCACAATGGATGAGGAAACTACGGAGAGTGATGGATTGGCAAGAATAAAAATTGTTTCCACTTTTCTGTTGAGTACCCGATTGGTTTGTGAAACAGCTTTCTCAAATTCAAAATCGCTTGCACTTCGAATGCCACGAAGAATGAATTCGGCTTTGTGCTTTTCGCAAAAATGAACGGTGAGTCCTGTGTAACTTTCTATCGAAATCTTTTCTTCGAATCCATAAATCTTCTTAAGCCATTCAATTCTTTTCTCGAGCGGGAATAAATATTTCTTCTGTGAGTTTACTCCTATGCCAATGATGATATGATCAAATAAAGGCAAGCCACGATTGATAATATCAATGTGCCCAATAGTAACCGGATCAAATGAACCGGGGAAAACTGCAATTCTTTTCATGTTATAAAATTAATTTGATGAAAGTAGTAATTCAAAAGTTATTGAAGCTAATTACACTGAACATAGTATCTGTTTTAAGTTATTTTTTCAGGAAGAAATGAAAATTACTTTGCCCGTAATTTGTTCTTCTGAAGAATGAAGGATGATCTTTAAAATCATACTTAGGATCTGTTTCAAGAATGAACCAACCATTTTTATTCAAAATATTTTTTGTAAAAATCAAATCCGGTATCCCTGCAATTGTTTCAAGCGCATAAGGCGGGCCTGCAAATATCACATCAAATTTTTCAGTTGCGTACTCAAGAAATTTGAAAACATCAGACTTGATTAATTCAATTGAATCTGCATTCCATTCCTTTTTCATCTTATCAATGAACTTTGCGGCGCCATTATCCTGTTCAACAGTCACAATTCTTTTGCATCCGCGCGAAGCAAATTCATAACTGATGCTTCCGGTTCCACCAAACAGATCGAGAAAAGAAACCTCGGGAAAATCAAAATTGTTATTGAGGATGTTGAACAAGCCCGTTTTTGCAAAGTCAGTTGTGGGTCTTGTTGGAAGATTGTCTGGCGGACTAAATCTTCTTCCTCCCAGAGTTCCTGAAATAATTCGCATGTTCTATCAAGTTATCAATGAAAAATAAAAATGAGGAGGAAAAGGATAATCCTTTGGAAATGAAATTTCGTTATTGAATCTCCCGAATTCAACGTTGCGAATGTACTTGTAAACAAAATGGTACATCGAAGAGTCTTTAACCACTTCACCAAGTAAAACCAAAGGATCAACTTCAGGATTTAAATCCCAATACTTATAAACTGCCAGAATGAAATAAATAAAATCATCAGGGCTGTTATAGTAAAATACGTTTACAAACTCAACCTGCTTGTTATTAAGTAACAGCACCTGCATGTAACCCGTGTGTACAATGCAATAAATTTTTCTTTCGGAATTTTTTGAGACTAAAAATTCAATTTCTCCGGATAATGCATGATTCAGAGAGTAATCAGTTAAAATTTTATCTAATGATTTTTTAAAATCAGTATCTATGGCATAAATAATTTCTGCCCCATCTGCTTTAAAAATATCATGACAAAGGAACGAATCAACATTATTAGAAAATCTACTTTTCCATTTTTCAGAAAACGTTTCATTAGCAATTTCTTTCGGAGCCACTATAAAATCTTGAGTGAGTATTGAAACTGTTTTTTTTCTAAAATTTTTCTTTAAATATTCATTATTAAAAAGAACTGATTGAATAAATTCCAATTTCTTTACTACTAAAGATGCTGGCTGAAATGGTTGCAGATATTCCAATTGCCTCTCACCACCTATAATCACAACCACCATTTGAACCGGAGAAATAAAAACTCTTAATTCACAATCATGCACATGATTCAATTCAAAGCCATTTGCATTGAATGGTGCACCCGCTATAAACAAATTTGACCCGGTGGAAATTTCCATCGGGTCAAAAATAAGTTTAGAAAAGTAGTTTGAATCTTCTCCGCTAAAAGAGCAATAAATTAATTACCCGTGGTTGATAATGAACCAAGGTACGTGTTCCAATCAGTTTTAAGATAATGATTGTCGCCAAAAAAGGTAAGTATGTTTAACATCATTGGCGCTTGCTGATACCCTGAAACAGCAGTGAGCACATCCATTTGCTCATTGAGAAAAGTAGTGGTGGGATAGCCGGTTGAACTGCCCATCAAAATGGATGATAATCCATTAACTCTTCTTGCAGCATCATAAGTATAGTTAGCGCCTTTAAATGAGATCGCATCTTTAGATTCAGCATTATACTTGACTGCATAAAAATTCTTATTAATGTAATCAACTACTGCAGGGTCTTTATAAGTGGTAGCATCTAGCCTTTTACACCAACCACACCAATCAGTGTAAACATCCACAATGATCTTGCGTGGGTTTTCTTTATTGAGTTTTTCAGCTTGGGAAATTGACATCCAGTTAATTTCCTGTGCAGGTGCTTGCGCAAATGCTTGTGAGCAGCTTAGTAACAAGAGGAAGAAAAAGGTGCTAATGGTTTTCATGTTTCTTTTGATTTAGTTTTATGAAACGCTATTTGGCAAATTTAATTCCAAATTATGATAAAGTTATTATGGCTTCAATTAATTGTTTGGTTGCTTCTTCCATCTTCTTATTTAAGTCTGCTATTAAATCACGAATTATGTTTTCGGTTCCCGAATCATGAGCTGCCACTTCAATGCTTTCAAGAATAGTATGTATTGAATTCAAACCAATAAAAGTTAACTGTGGCTTAAATGAATGTGCGGCGCTTCTTAATTTTTCCAGGTTCATTTCTTTATTGAAATTGTTGATCTCATTTAATTGCGTCGGCGCCGACTCGATAAATGAATGGATGTATGCAATCATCTTCAACTTATTTCCTTTACAAAAATCATGTAAGAAAGTAAGATCAACTAAATTTTCTACAGCCATAGACAGAAATATTGCAGCCAAAGAAAAGAACTTTATTAAATAGAAAAGCGGAGCATTGAATATTGCCCCGCTTTTTCTTTGTTTTCATAGCCCAAGAAAATAATTTTCTCAGATATTATACGTGATTAAAACCACCAAACCCATCGCAAACATATACCCGATTGCAGGAGCGAGTAGAGCCAAATCTGCGAACCATGCAATTAAACATGCGAATGAATTCATACGAACTACGAACCTTATTTACCTGCGTTTAAAATTATTTGAAAATAAAAAAGGGAGTCTATAGTGACTCCCCGATACAT
>JBKJNS010000150.1:0-11947 GCA_046593455.1 Chitinophagales bacterium
CGTGAAGAAGCATTGGCTACCAGAGTTAAAACAGATGTTCATTCACCAAATTTTTTACGTGTCAATGGTCCTTTTTCAAATGTTGACGACTTCTATACTGCATTTGGAATTAAACAAGGTGATGCAATGTATCGACCTGATAGTTTAAGGGTAAGAATCTGGTAAGTATAAGAGATTTTTAAATGAAATGCTTTTTCAAAATATATTTAATTCACTCAAACATAATTAACCTTGTTCTCGTAAATCTTGGATGAAGTGACAAATACTTGGTTATTACAGCTAATAAATTTAATTTCGTAGGGTTAAAGTTTAGTATTTTTTAAAAAATTAATGTTCCATGAAAAAAATTTCCGCTCTTGTTCTTTTTACAACCATTAATGCAACAGCACTTTTTGCACAAACACCCGACTGGAGCACATCTGTTGCATCAATTATTTATAATAATTGTTCTACGTGCCACCATGAAGGTGCAATAGCTCCATTTTCACTTATGTCTTATGCAGATGCAGTCGATAATGGCACTTTAATCCAAGCAGACGTAGTTGCGAAAAAAATGCCCCCATGGCCCGCTGATCCTACTTACAATCATTTAAGAAATGAAAGGGTACTTAGTGATAATGAAATTTCAACAATTAATGACTGGGTTAATGGAGGAATGCTTGAAGGTGATGCAAGCCTTGCCCCGCCTGCTCCTGTTTTTTTAGCCGGAACCGAAATGCCCATAATTGATGATACCATTAACATAGGTACCTATATGATATTGGGAGACACTGATAATTATCGTGCTTACGTAATTCATTCTAATTATTCAGAACCTAAATTCATCAATCAGTTTGAACTAATTGCGGGTGCACCACAAGTAGTGCATCATGTTTTTTTTCTGCACGATTCAACCGATAAATCATGGATAAAAGATAGCAATACTCCCGATGACGGATATTGGGGAAGTCAAATGAGTTTTGGACCGGCATCAGTTGTTTGGGGCGGATGGGTTCCCGGTGGCGGCGTAACCGTATTGCCGCCTAATATGGGATTCAGAATACCGGATACTGCCGACTACTGTGTTGCGATACATTACGGACCTAACGGAAATGGTTTAACCGACAGTTCTAAGTTGCATGTTAAATTTTGCGACACCCCAAATCCAAGGCAAGTTTACAATGAACGCTGGCTTTGGTGGTACGATTCTTCATTAATCAATCCACCATTTAAAATTGCCGCTAATGAATACAAGACATTTTATGAACAGTCACCGATTTTCACAAAAGATATGTCATTGATTTCTGTTCAACCACACATGCATTTAATTGGTCAGTCTTTTAAAGTATTTATGGTTAGCGAATCAGGTGATACCACCAACCTTGTTTATGTTGACCGTTGGGATTTCGATTGGCAAATAAACTATTTCCTTACCAAGATTATTAAAATTCCAATGACCTCAAGAATTTACGGAACTGGTGTTTATGATAACACCTCCAACAATCCCAATAATCCAAGTAATCCACCCAAGAATGTGGTGGCAGGCCAGGGAACCGAAGATGAAATGATGAGTTGCCGGTTTGCGTTTACTGATTATCAACCGGGAGATGAAGATATTATTCTGGATAGTGCGTTTTACCTGAATGAAAATAATATCATTGATTTCACCTCAATGCCGGTTCAGGTTTATCCTAATCCTGCAAATCAAATGTTTGCATTTGTTGCTGAACTAACAGAACATAATGTTTCATGGACTGTAACTGATTACTTGGGAAGAATAGTAAAATCAAAAGAAGAAAAAAATATACCAAACGGAATTTATTATCAGAAAGTTGACATCAGCAACTTTCCATCGGGCACTTATTTATTAAATATTTCTTCGGGAAATCAAAAGACAGTGAGGAAGGTTGAGATTGTAAATTAACTTCTCTTCAATTAAAATCTGTAAATGCAAAAGTAAAAATGTAGGTTATGAAAAAAATTTATTCTCTATTCATTCTTATTTGTGTGAACACAACTTTTGTTTTCGCACAAACCCCTGATTGGAGTACTTCGGTGGCAAAAATCTTTTATGATAATTGTACAAACTGCCATCACGAAGGAGGCATTGCACCATTTTCATTAATTGAATATGCACCTGCAGTAGATTATGCGCTAAACATACAGAGTTATGTTAATGCTAAAAAAATGCCTCCTTGGCCTGCCGACCCAAACTACACTCACTTTAAAGATGAGCAGGTATTGAGTGACTATGAATTAAATACAATTAACGATTGGGTAAATAACGGAACACCTCCGGGTGATTTTACTCTTGCTCCCATACCTCCTGTTTATAATGGATTAGCAGTGATGGTGAATCCGGATGATACGATCTTTCTGCCTCACTTCCCTCTTGGAACAGATTCTGACGTTCACCGCACTTTTGTAATGCATTCGGATTACACAGAAGCAAAGTATCTTAATCAAATTGAATTTGTACCGGGAGCACCAAGTGTTGATCATCATGCAATTTTTTATCGCGATACCACCGATGTTTCATATCAGGCAGATCTTGCAGAACCAGGACCCGGATTTACCGGTTCTGCCGGTGGTGCTACCAATTTGATATTGTTTGCAGGTTGGAATCCGGGAAGAGCAGTGATTTCATTACCTCCATTTATGGGATTCCGAATTCCTGATAGTTCTGATTATGTTGTTGCAATGCATTATGTTGGTGGTGATGGCATTACAGATAGTTCATACATGAACATAAAATATTGCGCCGTTCCAGTTGAGGAAATTCGCCCCATCGTTGCCGATCGTTTAATAAATTGGAATTACCCATCGCTTATTGATGGTCCACTTTTAATACCCGCCAATACAACTAAAACTTTTCATGCTCAATCTGATACTTTTTCTTATTCACGTTCTTTAATCGGGTTTGGGCCACACAGTCACCTCGTTGCAAAAACATGGATTCTTGTAATGATTTCGGCTGAGGGTGATACAACAAAATTGCTTTCTATTCCACAATGGGATTTCGATTGGCAGATGAGCTACTTCCTCACGAAAGTAATAAAGGTGCCTCCCGGATCAAGATACTATGCTACTGTTACTTATGACAATACTTCTAACAACCCTAACAATCCTAGTAATCCCCCTAAAGATGTAAAAGCGGGTACGGGCACAAAAGATGAAATGCTTGCTGTAACTTTTTGGACAATGGATTACCATGAAGGTGATGAAGATATTATTATGGATAGTGCCTATTACACGTCGATTGATAATGTTTTTGATCCTGCTTCTATGCCACTAAAGGTATTTCCTAATCCAAGTGGTGAAAATTTTGGGTTCGATGCTTTTTTACCCGAACACAATGTTATTTGGATGCTTACCAATGAGAATGGAATTGTTGTAAAATCTGCAGCAGAAAATAATATTGCCAAAGGAGCATACAACCAACAAGTGTCAATAAAAGATTTAGCTAATGGAGTTTACTTTCTAACACTTCAATCGGGCAATGAAAAATCAGTTAGAAAAGTAGTCGTGGTTCATTAAAAAATTATTCTTTTCAAATAAATACCAGCGCCCCAAAATTTTCGGGGCGCTTTTTTTATAGCTTTTGTAATGAAATATTAATGAACTGATGAGCAGTATTATTTATTTAAAAATACAGGTTTAAATGTGAGCATAGCATAGAACCAATAACCTGTTTTAGTTGGGCTGCCCAACTGTGAGATCGTGGCGCTCTTAACAAATTCCATTGAGCGGGTTGGAAAAAACATACAGAAACCAGTGTTAAGGTTTACAATTTGGGTAATATCTTTTATCAAGATTAAATCAACTTCAGAACCCAATGGTTTTGCCAATGCCTTTCCCGGATTCTCAACATCCTCCACTTGATTTTGTAATGCGAAATAGTGGTATTCCAAATTCATTCCCCAACCTTTATAATCATACTTTGCATTTAAGTAAGCATCAACCAAACCACCATTTCTGGTATCGGCAGGCAGGTTAAAGAAGATATCAATCTTGCCATAGAATTTATGTGTTGCACCAAATTGTGGGTTAAACATTCTGGTAACATTTGTTTCGGTACTGTCAAGTGCATCAGAACCACTTAGATAATCAATACCAACACCCACCTGAAAATTTTTGATGGGCGAAATCCATGGGTTCACTGAGAAAAAATATGCTTTTACTGTTTGAAATGAATCAGGGATAATAAATCCGCTCTGATTGTATTCTCTTGTTTTTCCGCTCTGCCCATACGCTTCTAAATTAAGTCCCCACTGTTGATGATCATAGCTGGCATTTATACCATAAGTCCAGCGCATGTTTACACCATTGGTATCCGGAGTTTGCCAACCATCACCAAGCGCAATGGCTGATATGCTGTATTTGTAATTGCTGTCAACCTTCGATTTATTCACCCACAAAAAATCAAGGGTTTTAGGATTTGCAAGGTTGTAATAAGTGTTGTAGAAATTGTTTACCGCTTGGTTAAATGAAACCGCAGCATCAACTTTCCATCCGCCATCCAATGCAAGTTTTAATAGCATTGCATCAAAAGCACGACCTTGTTGAATCCATGAACCATCGGTAAGCAATCGCTTGTTATCATAAATAAATTCCTGCCTTCCGGCTTTAAAACTAATGTGCCTGTTAAAGTTATACTGACCCCAAGCTTGTTGTACACCTGTTGAAGGCACATCGGTGGCAATAATCTGATCTCCCCACAAACGTGCATCCTGCAAACTAATATATGCGTTAACTTTTTCGCTGTTAAAGCCTGCATTAAGCCGGGTACGTTGTGAGATAAGAACCTGCGGTTGATTAATGGTATCGGGTGGGGTTTTGTACCCATACTGTACTTCGAAGCGAGGGCGTATTTCTCCTGATAGAAAACCAGTTTGCGCTTTTGATAAAGTTGTAATTAATAAAAGAGGAATAATTGAAAGGAAGAAAATTTGTTTCATAGAATAGTTTTTTAAAATGCATGCGACAAATATAGTTGGTGGTTTACATTTTATTGGCAACCACTTATTGACTTTGAAAATTATGATTGTAGTAAAACAGGGTTTATAACTGTTTCATTAATTCAGTAAAGAGTTTTGTAAGATGCACTTCGGCTTTTGCAGCAACAGCAATTATCTCTTCAATATTTACGGGCTTTAAATTATCGGGATCACATTCATCTGTAATTACAGAAACCGCAGCAACCTGTAATTGCATTTGATTGGCAACAATTACTTCGGGCACAGTTGACATTCCAACCGCATCGGCACCAATCATTCTTAAGAAACGATACTCGGCACGTGTTTCAAGATTAGGACCGCTCACTGCAACATAAACTCCTTTGCTCAAAGGAATATTAAATTCTATTGCAATCGATTTCATTTTTTCGAGTAATGAAAAACTATACGGCTCACTCATATCAGGAAAGCGCGGTCCCAGTTCATCATAATTTTTGCCGGTAAGCGGGTTAGCGGTTTGTAAATTGATGTGGTCTTCAATTGCCATCAATGTTCCTTTCTTCATTGCAGAATTCATACTGCCTGCAGCATTGGAAATAAGCAGGTGTTTTATTCCAAGCAACTTCATTACTCTAACAGGAAAAGTGATTTGTTGCATTGAGTAACCTTCGTAAGAATGAAACCTTCCCTGCATTGCCAATACTTTTTTACCGCTTAAATTTCCGTAGATCAATTTACCACTGTGGAATTCAACAGTTGAAACAGGAAAGTTTGGAATGTCTTTATAGTCCAGTTCAATTTCCTTTTCAATTTTAGTTGCAAGATTTCCGAGACCAGTTCCCAAAATAATTCCTACTTCGGGTAATTGAATGCCTTTATTTTTTAGAAAGGAAACGGTTGTATTAATTAATTCCAAGTTGAAAATATTTTGATTTCGTTTACAAAAGTAGCAGATTGTTTTAATCAGCTTATTTGAAAAAAATTAAAAATTCACAATACTTACAAATCATTAACAGTTCAAAAACACCTTGTTGTGAATTGTTAAGTGCCGCGTGACGTAACCTTGCACCGAACAAAAATGATTCAAAATGAAAAAAGAATTTTTACTTCCATTTCTAATTATTGTTATGTGTGCATTTTCATTCACGCTCAAGAACAATAAGCCTAAAGCAGTTAATGCAAGTGCCGTTTCAGTTCCATTAAAAATAATGACTGATGTTGAATACCCCGATAACAATGCAATCGGATTTCGTGCTTCCATCGCCGGACAATACAGTCATACAAGTATTTCATTTGTTCAAAATTCTAAAGGGAATTTTGATATAACCATACCTGGTGGTAATGCAAACAGCGATACCATCTATCTTAAAGACATTAACTTAATGGAGATGATGCCAAGCGTTCCTGATTTTGTGAAGGGAAATAAAGACCTCACAAAAATATGCCTGCTTAATCAGGAATGGAATCGGATTCAAGTAAAAATCCCAAAAGAATATTATACACTATCTGGTAGCGGAAACGAAAAAACAATTGTATCACGAGTTGATCTTGCTAATAATTGTTTAGCGAAAGGATTGTGGGAATGTATTCTTTTCACCAAAGAAGGTGATAAAGAAGTTTTGTACTTCCAAAGCTGGTTTAACTTCCCTGATGATTTGTACAATACCTTATTTGAGAACCGCAATGGCTTTAGCATTGCGCCTTATGATGATATGCTTAAGAATTATGATCACTCATATGTTGGATTACCAATAGATTTAAAAAAGCTGCGCACCATTTCACCGGGTAAAGAAGTAAAATTTGTAAGCAAAAACGATCAGCTTTATCCTTTAGCTGGCGAGCGCCAAACAAAAGCAAAGAATATAATAGCTCCTGTTACTGTTGCTTCTATAAATGATTTCCTAAATGATCAAACAAGATATGCAACGTTTGCTCCTCCGGGAATGTACACAAGAACACAACCTCGTGTAACACAACTTAGCCGCTTACAAAAATTAGAAAAAGTTACAATCAGCAGAACTACCTCAAAAAATACTGCTCTTACTGTTGGAATGGAATTTCATCTTTCCTTTTCATCAAATGATGGAGGCACAAAAACAGAATTTGTTATAGGCGGAGTTCAGAAAGACCGCATTCCTGTTTTAAATGAGGGTACAATTGCCAAAGGATTTCAAATGCCAATGGGAATTTCAAATCATACTTTCTACAGCAGCTATTCCGAATTGCTGAAGTTCTCTTCGAAACAAGATCCATACTTCGCCTTCTTGCTTGACAATAATGGAAAGTGGATTGACAGCCATGATGTTGGGATTGACGGCCCTTTGTTCTGGATCGATGATCAGGACCCAACCAAATTGCATTTGATGATTCTTTCATTCGAGCGCCACTCCTTTGTTGGTCATTATATTATTGATCTTCCAAAAGCATCTTAATATTTACAATCTGCCGTGGCGCAAATGCGCCACGGCTTTATTCATTTCACAACCCCTAAACCTAAACAAACATGAAAATCATTTACGCATTTATTGTGGTGGCTATTGTATGTCTTTCAGTTCCCCAATCAGGCAACGCCCAGCTTTCATTTGATGGGCTTAAAGACAAACTCAAATTCACGGGCGATGTAAGAGCACGCGCTGAATATGATTTTAATTATACTAAATCTGATAGCACAGAAGCAGACGATCGCTTTCGCCTTCGCTCACGTGTTCGCTTTGGAACAACGTTTCAGTATAATGAACATTACAGTTTTGGCATTCGCTTTCGCGCAGGTAACCTTGCCGATCAACAATCTCCTCACATTTCATGGGGATCGAGTGGTGAAGATGCACCATGGTCAGTAGGCATTGATAAAGCATATATTAAAGGTGATTACGGAAAATTCTGGTATTCCCTTGGTAAAAATGATTTTCCATTTTATGCAGTGGCTGATGAATTATTCTGGGATAATGATGTAACACCCGAAGGAGTAGCATTGGGCGGCGTATTAAAAGCAAATGATCAATGGTCGTTTAAACCTACCGCTGGATATTTTCTTATTAAAAATGCAAGTGCAGGATTTTTAAAAGATGATGCAACACTTGGTGCAATTCAATTAGCTGCCACAGGCGCTATGAGCAAAATTGATTTGAATGTGGCTGCAGGATATTTTGCATTTTCAAACATGCCTAACTACCCTGACGGAACTCAAACTGACACACTTGATTATGGTGTGTTTGTAGTTGATCTTAAAGTGGGATTGAAAACAAAAATTCCTATTGCTTTCGGCGGCGACCTAATGCTGAACACAACTGATTACAGTGCGAGTACAAGAATTGACACAGCATTCAAAGATCAAAAAACAGGCTTTGATGTTTTTGTTGAATTGGGGTCACTTAAAGATAAAGGGAACTGGATGGTTGCAATCTATTATGCGCACATTGAGAAATATGCCGTTGTGGATTATCTGGCGCAAGATGATTATTTACGTTGGGGATTTCCTAACAATGCAACCGGAACAAGGAGCAGCAATTTTTCTGCACCTGAATTCAGACTCGGATATGCATTTGGTCCAAAGTTTAATGTACTCGGTAGATTTTATTTAGCTAAAGGAATTGCAAAAGCATCAACAGCAAAAGTGCTTGAAGAAGCTAATCGCTTTAGAATCGATTTTAATATCGGATTCTAATAAAAAACTTGTGTGTCTATTTATAATTGAAAAATGCCGGATTAAACGCCGGCATTTTTCTTTGAGTTAAGCAGGTCTTCTTCGTTATCAACGTCAATCAATTCTTTCAAAAGTTTATAGGTGCCATTCATGTTTCGAATATCAATGAGTGTATCCTGCAATACCTCATCGTGGCTCCATTTTTTATTTTTAAAAAGTGAAACATGAAGCGCACTCATTCCCAATAAATAATATCCACCATCGTGCGATGGACCAATCACAAAATTATTAGTGTTGAGCTCTTCAAAAGCTTGCTTAATTATGCGTGGGGTAATTTCAAAACTATCACTTCCTATAATTACAACTCTCCTGTATCTTTTACCAAATGCGAGTTTAAATGCGTTTAGCATTCGCTTGCCCAGGTCACTTCCTTCCTGATCATACTTTTGAAAATGTTTTGGATCAAAAATATCATCAGTCAATATTTCATCGGAATAAAAAACAGCTTTATCAAAAGGAATTTTTTTTGCGACGGCATTTGTATGTGCCACCAATTCTCCATACACTTCAAGCGCTTTCGCATGGCCTACTGTTTTAGCCAACCGTGTCTTCACTTTTCCTTCAACAGGATTCTTAACAAAAATCATTAGTAATTCCGGCGACATCTCTATTCGTTTAGTGACCAATTATAATCTTGAAATGAAATTACTGCACTCGATTCTATTTTAGTATTTGAATATTTATTTAGAAAATCAATAAGGGAACCCTGTTTTGTAAAATCACTTTTATACCAATCAAATACTGCCGACACTTTTATGCTCTTTGCTGAGATTGTATTTCTTGTATGATCATTCACAAAATTTCTTGCTGCGTTGTTTAGCTGTGTTTCAAGTTGCGCAGGATAGAAAGCAGCATTTAAAAGTTTTGGGCACGAAACCGAAGCACAGTTCAATGCGAAATGAATTCGCGGGTCTTGATATTTTTTCCTCAGTATGTCGTTCTCTATAATATTGAGCGAATAATTTTTCCCTCCGATCATAATAAAATCATTGTCCCATGCTTTTCCTTTTTCAATATCCTTAATACTTTTTACGGGGTAATGATCAATAATTAATTTAACGGTGAATGCATTGTAGGTATTGATCCAATATGCCATCACTTCACTTTTTGCCCAGCTTTCTTGCGGTGGGTTTTTACTTAACAGATCAAGATACGCTTGCAATGTTGCTCTGTCGGCTATAAATCCTCTATAGTTTGTTCGCCCATCACCCGAAACATTTTTCTTTAATAGCCCATTCCAGATATCATGTGAGAAGGCAGGAGTATAATCTGCACCAACAGAAGAAAGACTATAATTTGGAAGAAGTAAAAAACAGATTAATAAAATAAGTTGCATTATGCAGAAATGTATACGGGAGCAAATTAAGAGAATATTCTTCACAGCTATAAATTTAAACTGCAATGTTTTAATGTGTATTAAAAATGTTTTACAACTTGCATGCAGTATCAGTGGCTTTGCCAAAACTTTGCCAGCAATTTATTACTGATAACAAATGCTAAAGCCAATAATTTTTAAATCATAATCTTATACAGCAATGCCATCTTTTCCCTCTCCAATAAAATCCAAACTTCCTAAAACCGGTACTACCATTTTTTCAGTAATGTCGGCCTTAGCAATTGAACACAAGGCGATTAATCTCTCACAGGGGTTTCCTGATTTTTTATGTGATGAAAAATTAATGTCACTCGTTGATCAGTTCATTCGCAAGGGATACAATCAATATGCACCCATGCAGGGAATCATCGGCTTGCGCGAAGCCATTGCAGAAAAAACAGAGCAGCTTTACAAAATCAAATACAATCCCGAAACAGAAATAAATATAGCAGCCGGCGGAACCGAAGCCATCTATGCTGCAATAACTTCTGTGATCAATGAAGGCGATGAGGTAATAGTATTTGAGCCGGCTTATGATTGTTATGCGCCTGCAATAGAATTAAATCGCGGGGTTCCTATTTATTTTGAATTGAAACCGCCTCAATATAAAATTGACTGGACTGATGTTAAGAAGCTGATCAGCCAGCGAACAAAAATGATCATGATCAACACGCCACATAATCCAACAGGATCTGTGTTGAGTGAAGATGATCTCAAGCAGTTGCAGACCATTACTCAAAATACCGACATCATTATTTTAAGTGATGAAGTTTATGAGCACATTATTTTTGATGGCATCGAACATCAGAGTGTTTTAAAATATCCCGAGCTTGCCGAAAGAAGTTTTGTAATTTTTTCTTTCGGAAAAACTTATCACAACACCGGCTGGAAAATGGGTTACTGCCTTGCACCCGAAGCATTGATGAAAGAATTTCGCAAGGCACATCAGTTTATTGTTTTCAGTTGCAACACACCCATTCAATATGCTTATGCTGAGATTATGAAAGAGCCATCGCATTATTTAGAGCTCGGTAAATTTTATGAGGAGAAAAGAAATTATTTCAATAGTCTTTTAAAAGATACGCCATTCACCATTACTCCTGCATCGGGCAGCTACTTTCAATGTTTGGGGTATGAAAATATTACTGACGAAAAAGATTTTGACTTTGCTGTTCGCATTACCAAAGAGTTTGGTGTTGCAGCAATTCCGCTATCTTCATTCTACCACAATGGTGATGATTATAAGATGTTGCGATTTTGTTTTGCTAAGGGAAATGAAACATTGGAGAAGGCAGCGGAGCGATTGAGAAAAATAAAAGCATGAAAAAATTATGCTTGGCTAACCTGCGAAATTTTCCAAAGCGCCCCTTCCTTCAATGCATAAGCCGAGCGTGTAATTTTTCTGATGTTGCATTTTTCAATTACATAAACGGCAAGTATCAAAGCCACCACAATCATCTCTGCCCTAAACCAAACCATGCCTTTCATATTCAGTCTTTGTTCAAGATTACATTTAATAATCTGCTCATAAGCCAAATGAAAATCACGCAACGCAATAGGAGTGTATGTGGTGAGCGGATTAAATTTTTGACAATGAATATTTTCACAAATTAATTGCGCCATGGTATCAAAAGAACCAGAGGCACCAATCAAATGATTTACCGCATAAGGTTTTATCTTTTCAATCAATGGTGATAAAACCTGTTGAATGTTATTTACCAAATGCACCACTTCTTCAGCACGAATGGGCTCGTGATGGTGAAAACTTTTTTTCAAAATAGAACCACCGATGGGGAAGCTTTCTTTCCAGAATATTTTTTCGTGAATGGCAATAATAAATTCAACACTTCCACCGCCGATATCCATAATCAATGCTGGCCTTTCCTCCATTGGGGTTGCTTGTTTCACGCCATGGTAAATCATTTCTGATTCTTC
>JBKJNS010000269.1:0-6335 GCA_046593455.1 Chitinophagales bacterium
AATACCGAAACTTGTTTTGTGCGCTCGGATTGTTTTCCTTTATCGGGGCGAAATACCACTGTGTAATTTCCTGGTTGAAGATTAACTGTTTGTTGTTGCTTGATGGTTTTGTCCGAATGGATCCCTACGGGAAAGTCGTAAATTTTTTCTATTCCTTCCGTTCCCTGAAAAAAAATACTTGCAACTCCTGCTTCGCTCGGTGTCACCATCAATGTTCCTGCTTTCGGGATTTTTATAGAATTAGTTTTTCCTTGCTCAATCAAAATATTTTTTTGAATAATGCGCGGGAGTGTGAGAATCTCCAGATCGTAATTGCCAACTAAATATCGCTGCTGCGTATTTGCATCCTGCACATAAAGAATTTCATGTTCACCGGCTTTGCGCACAATGCATGGAGCAGAAGAAAATGTTCCGGCGGCTGTTTCAGTTTTCATTTCCAAAGTTCCAAGCGGAACATCAGCAGCAATTATGTTATGTGTACCTGCAACGAGTTCAATATTTTTTTTCTGTACTGAAGGAATGCTGTGTACTTCGAGATCGTATTTATATTTTGAATCAAGCGTAAGCGTATCGGGGTTTCCTTTTGCAGTGAGTGTGTGAATAAAATTATAGCGAACAGCATGAGTAAAGTGATCATACAAAGTCAACTCAACATTGGTAGTCGAGGGATTTCCATAAGCATCAATCAAATTAATCTGACATGTAGTAGGATTCAAAACTTTTGAGATCACAATTCTGATGGTGCTCGAAAGCATGTCTTCATTCTGCACATCATAAAAATTTCCGAGGCATTCGAATTTCTTTTTCAGAGAATCACTTAAACCCAATCCAACAATAAACGGACGAAGTGCAATGTTCTTTGCTTCCATTTGCGCAGCGAGATCACAAATATTTCCGCCACAGGTTTCAATTCCATCAGTAATTAAAATGATGGCATTGGTGGCGATGGAATCGGGAAAATCATTGAGCGCTTGCGAGAGTGAATACGCAATGGGCGTTTGACCTTGCGGATGAAGTTGACTCAACCGCTGTGAAATTGAGGCAGTATTTCCTTTCCCAAAAGCAACCTCGAGTTTTGAATCTTTACAATTGTTTTCACTGCGCGGTGACTGATGCCCGAATACCCGTAATGCAAATTCAACTTTAGAATTTGTTTTTGCAACACTGTCAACTGAACTTACTAAAATATCTTTTGCAAGCTCAAATTTTGCAGTGCCGTTCCATTGCCCCTTCATGCTGCCCGATGCATCGAGCACAAAGAGAATTCGGGTGATTTGCTTGGAAGGTTGGGCAGAAGAAATTTGAAAAAAGAGGAGAGAAGTTAAAAATAAGAAGTAAGATTTAAGACGTAAGAAATCATACGGGCGCGAATAGAATTTTACGAAAAATTTTAAAGCACTTGCAATGCTTAAACTTCGATGTTCATTATTCCCCGAAAAAATCGGGGCAGGCATTGTTCTATATTCGATATTCAATCTTCAATGATTTCGATTTTGTAGTTCCTCTCAGTAATCACCTAACGTCATCGGTAATTGTGCAAGCGCGCGCGCAAGTTGTTCATCATTCGGTGCAATGCCATGCCACTCATGGCTGCCAACCATAAAATCTATCGGGAAACCCATTTCAGTTTTCATCAAGATCACAGTTGGTTTTCCTTTGCCTGTCATTGTCTTGGCTTGCTTTAATCCATTCACTACTTGCTCCATATCATTTCCATTCATCTCCATTGTTTGCCAGCCGAATGCTTTAAACTTTGCAACTAAATCACCGGTGTCAAGAACTTTTTTTGTAGGTCCGTCAATCTGCTGACCGTTCCAATCTACAGTAGAAATTAAATTATCAACTCCCTTTGCAGCAGCGAACATGATTGCTTCCCAGCACTGCCCTTCATCCAATTCACCATCGCCGTGCAATGAGTAAACAGTGTGTGAATCGCCATTTAATTTTTTTGCAAGTGCAGCTCCAATGGCAACCGACATTCCTTGCCCTAAAGAACCTGATGCCACCCGAATGCCCGGTAAATTTTCATGCGTTGCAGGGTGACCTTGCAATCTTGAATTTAATTTTCTGAAAGTACTGAGCTCACTCAATTCAAAATATCCTGAGCGCGCAAGCACACTGTACCACACCGGGGAGATGTGTCCGTTGCTAAGGAAAAATAAATCTTCACCCAAACCATCCATCGTGAATTTTGGATTGTGTTCCAGGATCTCAAAGTAGAGTGCAGTAAAAAAATCGGCGCAGCCCAATGATCCTCCCGGGTGCCCGCTCTGCACGGCGTGTACCATTCGCACAATATCGCGGCGCACCTGTGAAGCAATATTTTTCAATTCATCTGTAGAAGCCATAGTTAAATTTTGTTGCTGCGAAAATAGAAGCAGAATTTGGATTAGGAATTTTTGATTGGGGAATGAATCAACATTGCTGAAAACAAAGTTCAAAGTTCAAATTACAAAATTCAAGAAAATAAAAATTAACAAACACAAAAATTCAAAACCTAAAATGATTGCAACTGATATTTTAACCTTTTGCTTTGGAATAATTATAATTTCAATAAACTTTTGGTTTCCCCAATCACTTGTTGATGAACATTATTTTTATTTTGTTTTTGAAAACTTCAAACTTGGGGTCGCCGGTAAGTAATGTTGCTTTGTGTTTTGTAGATAATGCAAGTGCAAAAGCATCAGCATAAGATATTTTATGATGCGATTTAACGGCTGCCGCTTCCAGTGCTTCTTCATCTGTAACATTTACCAATTCAATCGGGAATTGTTTTATATGCTGCAAAGCGAACCGTGCTTTTGATTCACCGCGCTTTCTTACCGACAAGTAATAAACTTCACCAAGGTTGATTACTGAAAGAAAACCTTTTGCCTCGCCCATAGAAATTTGTGTGAGTGCATCAGCAACTTGCGAGGCACCTTTTTCATTTCCAAAGAAAGCAAGTAAGGCATAGCTGTCAAAAACATATTTGGTCATCGTTGCTTTTCAAATTTCTTTTCTTTCAATAAAGCTGCTGTAAGTGAATCTTTACCTTTTAAAGTACCAATGAGTGATTCGTAATGCGATTTGTTAAGCGCCTTTAAAACCAATCTGTCATTTTCCTCTATCAAAGCAACCTTATGCCCCGATAGTAATCCATACTTTTTCCTGAGCTTGCCGGGAATCACAATTTGACCTTTCGAATTTAATGTTGCGTATTCCATTTTTACTATTTCCTACAAAAATAAACTTTCCTACTAAATTAGAAATATGAAACCGTCTGTGAATTGAAAGTTCAAAGTTCATCCCGAGTACTCGGGACAAAATTCCCCGAAGATCCGAAGGACTCCTATGGAGGATTCCTTCGGAACAAGAAAACAAAAAATAACAAATAAAAAATTTCAAAACTCAAATATTTGAATTTTGATTTTTGAACTTTGATATTTCAATCCTTTATCTTCGCCCCCGAAATTTTTTTAATTGCATCCACTTGTAAAAAAGTTAGCGCAGCAAACTGCCATCTATGGAGTCAGCAGTATTCTGGCGCGCTTTCTCAACTATGCATTAGTTCCCATACAAACACGTGTTTTTTTACCCGGTGAATTTGGTGTAGTCACACAGTTTTTTGCGTATGCCGGCTTTCTCAATATTCTTTTTACCTATGGAATGGAAACAGGTTTCTTCCGCTTCGCCACAGTAAAAGAAAATAAGAAACAAGTGTATGATACCGGTGTTGCTGCTATGCTTTTCACATCACTGCTGTTTGCATTGGCCATGTTTGTTTTCCGTGAACCCATTGCAACGCTCATGCAATTTGAAGGGCACACGCAATATGTAACGCTGCTTGCGCTCACGCTTGCACTCGATGCAGTGGTAACAATTCCGTTCGCATACTTGCGGCAGGAAAACAGACCAGTAAGCTTTGCAACTTTCAAAGTGCTTAATATTTCCACCAATGTTTTCTTCAACATTTTATTTCTCATTGTTTGTCCGTGGATTTTAGAAAGCAATTCAATGGCTTCGCTGCATGGCATCACGCACGTGATTTACAATCCAGCATTGGGTGTTGAATATATTTTTATATCAGGATTGCTTGCAAGTGTGGTAACTTTTATCGCCATGTCGCGGTACTTTTTAATTAAGGAATGGAAAGTGAATTTGAATTTGCTCAATGAAATTCTAAAGTATTCATGGCCGCTCATTATTGTTGGTTTGGCAGGTATGGGAAATGAATTGCTAAGTCGCGTAATGCTCACCCGCCGCTGGGCAGGCACGCATGAAGAAGCCATTTATGCACTCGGAATTTTTGGCGCCTGTTACAAAATGAGTTTGCTCATGACGTTGTTTGTGCAGGCATACCGCATGGCAGCCGAACCTTTTTTCTTTGGCGAATCAAAGAAACTCAACCCGCAAATCACCTATGCGCGCACCATGAATTTCTTTGTGATCTTCTGCTGTTTCATTTTTTTACTCGTAGCACTCAACATGGATTTTTTCAAAAATATTTTTATGGGAAAGGAATATTACGAAGGTGTTCGTATAGTTCCCATTCTGCTGATGGCACAATTCTTTTTAGGAGTGTATTACAACCTTACCATCTGGTACAAGCTCACCAATAAAAATATTGCGGGCTCGCTCATTGCATTTGCAGGTGTCATCATAACTTTTACTTTGAACTGGATATGGATTCCGCAGTATGGTTACTACGGATCTTCGTGGGTTACCTTTATTTGCTATGGAGGAATGATGGTGATCTCTTACTTCCTCGGGCAGAAATATTATCCTGTGCCTTATGATCTCAAAAGATTTTTCATTTACATCTCCATTGCTGTCGGCATTTTCTTTCTGCAAAATGAAATTGTTGCGGCTCTTGCTCAATCATTGGGCATCGTCAAATATTTAACTGCGGCAATTCTAATGGTTTCATTTCTTGGTGTGGTGTATTTGATTGAGAAAGGAAAGGTTGGATTTTTGAAGGTGATATAAAATGAAGTTTTAAAAACAATCACTAACTTTACTAAATAATTTAAACCTTATTGATAGTGGACGTAAAAACATTGGTAGAAGAAATTAGTCATCTTCCTTACGAGGATCAATTGTTCATAGTAGAAAAAACGACTGAAACTTTGAAAGGCGAACAATCAAATCGCTTAAAAAAAGCTGTTGATGTTTTGCTTCACGACTATGTAAACGATAAAGATTTGACTGCATTTACTTCATTGGACATTGAGAATTTTTATGAAGCGAAATGAAATATGGCAGATCAATCTTGATCCTACAATCGGTTCCGAAATTCGTAAGACCAGACCTGCTGTAATTGTTAATGATCAGGCACTCGGAAAATTGCCCTTGAAAATTATTGTTCCATTGACCGACTGGAAAGATCATTATGGAATTGCTCCATGGATGATAAAGATTGAACCCGACAAAGAAAATAACCTTACAAAAAACTCGGCTGCAGATTGCTTTCAGATCCGTTCGGTTTCTGAAATCAGATTCGTCAGAAAAATAGGTGAGCTCCCCGATTCAAAAATGAAAGAAATAGAAATTGGTTTGGCTGTTGTTCTTAAGATTCAATGAGAAAATTAATCATGTAGCAATCAATCCCAAGAATTGTACATTTGTTTCAACAGAACAAATTATGTCACTACAAGAAACACCAGATAAAACGCTGCAAGAAATTGTTCATGTGATTGAAGATTGGACACCTCGGGATAAACAACAGTTGCTTCGTCAGTTGAAAATGAAACGGGCATTGCATCTTGCCTGTAAAATTGATAAATCTTCCAAAGGAAGAAAATCACGAATCAGCGATCTTGAAATCGCAAACAATGTCCATGATTTCAGAACCGGCAAATAAGTTTGTGCTTGATACGCATGTATGGATTTCATTTTTCTTTCGCAACCGATTGGAAAAAAATTATTGAACAGATTAATTGTGATTGTTAGTTGTGAAGAACAAGTGAAAGAATTTTCACTCACAAAAAAGCTGCTGGTGGATACACGGTGACGGGGGAAATAGATTGTTCGCAATTTTGGTCCGGAATCTATTTTATTTCTGTATTGCAAAATAATAAATCAGTGTGGTCAACAAAACTTATAAAAGCAGAGTGAAATCGTTTGTTGCAGTTTTGCTATTGCTTTCTTCGTTTTTGAATTTGCAAGGTCAAAACCGGGCGAATATTTGGGAAATGTGTTATACTTATGATTATATATCGCCCAAGTGTGAATTAAGATATATTAATGAGAATATGGATACAGCAAGCATCTATAGGATCATGTCATTTATCAATACTAATGCAAGCATCTGTGATACGAGCGGAAACTTATTATTTTATAGCAATGGCATTACC
>JBKJNS010000301.1:0-3364 GCA_046593455.1 Chitinophagales bacterium
TTTTTCTCTTGCTAAAATTAGCAAAATAGATTTCAATAACCCAAAAATACTTTTCACCTCCCCAATTTCTTAAATTGCAATTTGCAACCTTATTATCTTCAACCAATCATGCATAACATTTTCTTTTTTATCCTTTTGTTCTCTGTACAACTGAGTGCGCAATCGGTGATTCACATTGACACAGTAACTTCAAAAAAAGATTTCGAAAGTCTTCGGCATGCAAATTTGTATTCTGATTCAAATGCAACATGCGATGTTGTGTGGATTAAAACTAAAGTAGAACCGCACAACATTTGCAGCATACAGAATTTGCTTATCTGCTTGAAAGGAAAGGAAAAATGCTTCTCGGTGATTCAATCTTTGAAGTGAGAGCCGGTGACCTCATTACGATTACGCAGGGAACTGTGCACGCATCCAAAGCCACTTCAAATTTACCGGTAAAAATTCTAACCATTCACGCTCCTTTTTATGACGGAACAGATAAAATTAAAGTCGTTAAAAAAGGGTAATCAAATTTTCTTTACCCCAAAAACTTAAAATGGCATTTAGTAACTTGGAAAAAATAAACTTGCCAATGATGACAAATAAATTGATGTGGCCAATTTTGCTTTAATGCCGACTACTTGTCTAATTAACTTCAGCTTTCTGTGTCGTTTCTGTCTATCATTTTTCATTTCGTTGCAAAAAAAACCTGGGGCGGGATATTTGACTAATTGTGATCAACAAAATGTAAAACAAATTATTTGTAGGATGCAATTTATTCGAATTAATAAATACTCCTGTACTTTGCCGCATGTTTATGTTTCAACTTTATTTTAATTTTAACACGATATAATTTTTATTAATGAAAGAAGAAAAGCTAAGAATAAGATTTCAGGGGATTGAAGATGATATTGAATTTATGCCGCTCATCACTTTGGATGAAGAAGGTTTAAATCCATTGGAGAAATTTAAAGATGAAATTCCCATTTTGCCATTGCGAAACACTGTTTTATTTCCCGGTGTTGTAATTCCTATTACGGTTGGCAGAGATAAATCGATACGTGCTGTGCGCGAAGCATACCAGGGTGATAAATACATCGGCGTAATTGCTCAAATAGATTCAACAATTGAAGAACCTGAATTCAAAGACCTTAATGCCATTGGAACCATGGCAAAAATTCTTAAGATGTTGAAGATGCCCGATGGAAGCACAACAGCAATTATACAGGGTAAAGCAAGATTTTTAATCAGCGAATACATTACTGCCGATCCTTACTTTAAAGCAAAAGTTGAATACCTCAAAGACATTGAAACAAAAGATGATAAGCAGTTTGAAGCGTTGGTAATTTCAATAAGAGAAATGGCAGTGAATGTGATCAAGCTTTCACCCAGCATTCCAACCGAAGCGAACATTATGTTACGCAACATCGATGCGCCTTCATTCCTTATCAACTTTGTAGCGAACAACCTTACCATTGATTTAAAAGACAAACAAATAATTTTAGAGAAGAGTGATTTAAAAGAGCGCGCTCAAATGGTTCTTCAACATTTAGAAGCAGAAATTCAAATGCTGGAACTCAAGAATAAAATTCAGTCGAAGGTGAGAACCGATATTGAGAAGCAGCAGAAAGATTATTTCCTTCAGCAACAATTAAAAACAATACAGGAAGAATTAGGTCAATCAAATTCTTCGGAGAAAGAAGTAAAAGCGCTGAGAGAAAAAGCCTCGAAAAAAAAATGGACTAAATCAGTTTCTGATCATTTTGAAAAAGAGTTGAGCAAACTCGAGCGAACCAACCAAATGTCTCCCGAGTATGGTGTTACTTTAAATTATCTCGAAGTGTTGCTCGAATTACCGTGGGGAGTTTTTACAAAAGATAAATTCGATCTCAAGCGTGCAAAGAAAATATTAGATGAAGATCATTATGGTCTCGATAAAGTTAAAGACCGTATTCTCGAATACCTCGCAGTGTTGAAATTGAAAGGCGATCTTAAGTCACCCATCCTTTGTTTCGTAGGTGCGCCCGGTGTTGGAAAAACTTCATTGGGAAAATCAGTTGCGAAAGCACTCAACAGAAAATATGTGCGCATGTCGCTTGGTGGTTTGCATGATGAAGCTGAAGTGCGCGGCCATCGCAAAACATACATTGGTGCAATGCCGGGCAGAATTATTCAATCCATAAAAAAAGCACAATCATCGAATCCTGTTTTTGTGCTGGATGAAATTGATAAAGTAGGAACTGATTTTCGTGGTGATCCTTCATCAGCTTTGTTGGAAGTTTTAGATCCCGAACAGAACAATGCCTTCTTTGATAATTACCTCGAATTAGAGTACGATCTTTCAAAAACATTATTCATTGCTACTGCTAATTCACTCTCTACCATTCAACCCGCATTGCGAGATCGCATGGAGATTATTGAAATGAGCGGTTACAGTGTGGAAGAAAAAATTGAGATCGCTAAAAAACATTTAGTACCAAAGCAGTTAGAAGCGCATGGCTTAAAACCAAAGCATGTACAGATCAGCAATGCAGTGATTCAAAAAATAATTGAAGACTACACTCGTGAATCAGGCGTGCGTGATTTGGATCGCAAACTTGCAGCAGTAATGCGCAGCGTCGCAAAACTGGTTGCAATGAATGAAAAAAGAAATACAGAACTTACGACTGATGATGTAATAAAAATGTTAGGCATCAAGCGTTTTGATTCCGAGATGTATCAGGAAGAAAATCCTGCAGGTGTTGCAGTTGGTTTGGCATGGACATCGGTAGGAGGTGAAATCCTTTACATTGAATCAATGCTCACCAAAGGCAAGGGGCAACTCAAACTCACCGGTAATTTAGGTGATGTAATGAAGGAATCGGCGTCAACTGCATATACATTTTTGAAAGCGCATGCTGATGATGTTGGAATTAAAGTAGAAGAGATGGATAAGAAGGACATTCATATTCACGTGCCCGAAGGTGCTATCCCTAAAGATGGCCCATCGGCAGGTGTTACCATGCTCACTGCATTAGCATCTGTTTTCAGTGGTAGAAAAGTGAAAAAGTTTTTAGCGATGACGGGTGAAATTACTTTGCGCGGAAAAGTTTTACCCGTAGGCGGCATCAAAGAAAAAATTCTTGCAGCTAAAAGAGCAGGTATGAAAGAAATTGTTTTGTGCAAGATGAATGAAAAAGATGTGCTCGAAATAAATTCTGAATTTATTAAAGGCATCAATTTCCATTACGTAAACAACATGCTTGAAGTACTCGATCTTGCTTTAGTACCTGATGATAAAGTGAGAAAAGTAAAAAGTGTGGCGGCGTAGATTTTACAAGCATTAAAATAAAATGCTTCTTAATTCCAGAGGCATTTTTGGTTTTTTTTCATTTGGAATACA
>JBKJNS010000302.1:0-5449 GCA_046593455.1 Chitinophagales bacterium
AAAAACCTTCTTTACAACATTGATAACTTATCGAAAGTTTTGAGTGCTGATTACCGAAGTTCAATTGCATTGCACAGAGCAGATCATCTGGAGTTTCTTGCATTTGAAAACCTGAAACAGCGAAATGTATTACAATTTTTCGCTATGGGAATTAAATCCCTTCCTTATCAATATGGCAAGAACACTAAATCATGGCGAACAACAGGATACTGGTTTAAAAATGCAATTCGCGAAGCAATTTTTCCTGCTAAGAAGAAAAAATGAATGCATCCACCACTATAAAATTGATTGCTTAAATCAAAACAGACTTGCAATAAATTTCAATGCTGCTTGAATGATGATCAACCAGTTTTAATTTTTCTTTGAATGAATCTGCATGTAACCATTCATCAAATAGAAATTTAAACCCGAATGAAATGTTGAATACAGAAGTTGTGCTAAGAGAATCAAGTTTCGCAATGCACTCAATTGTTTCATCCATAAACTCAGGGATATTGCTCTCAAACGATATCATCGGAAGCGCTGTACTCAAACCATTTAAAACTTTCAGTTCATAACCTTCCACATCAATTTTTACATAATCGGGCTTCCCGAATTTAGCAATGAGTCCGTCAAGTGTGTTGGTTTTGACAGGAATACTTTTCTTGAAATTTCTCGCCTCATCAAATCGCTGGTTGTTCGGCGATTCAATTACCTGTTTCCACTTTTCACTCAACGTGTTCAATTGTTCGCCTTCTTCAAGCAAATAAAAAGTTTCTTCACCTTCATGATCACTCATTGCAACACATTCAATTGAAATTTTTTTATTGAATTGAAACCTTGCTTTAAGGATCTCATTATTCTTTTCATCGGGATCAACACAAATTACTTTTTTGCTGAGTGAAGTAAATATATCGGCCTTGTTTCCTTTGTTCGCACCAATATCAAAAACAATTTTCATGCGGCCGAATTGTTTGTAAAATTTTAATTCAGCATCGTAGGTTTCATAAAAGCCCCGGTATTTTCTATTGGTAATAAAGTTGGATACCGGACCTAAGACCCCAAACTGATTGAATATTTTCTTTAGCAGCTTTTTCAATTTCTAAAGTTGAAGAATTTAATGTTTGATTTTTTGTAACACTCGTACAAACATCTGCAATTTTCTTTGAATCATTTTCTGTAATGAAATCGATCAGCATAGCTTCTTTGCTCAGTTTCTCATAAGTGATCAACATTGATTTACATGCTATCTTGCGGGGCGCAGAAAGCAGTTATATTTCAATCAATGATCTTCGAAGAAAATTTACAATACAAACACAAGTGGGATGCTTTGGGCGACCTTCCGCTCGAATCAAAAATTATTTTAAAATGGATTGGCGAAGGAAAGCAAGTGCTTGAAGTGGGTTGCCACTCGGGAGATTTTTCAGCCTGGATTCAAAAACAAAATTGTGAGGTTACCGGAATTGAAATTAATACAAAGGCATTGGAGGAAGCCAAACCATTTTTGAAAGAATCTTATTGCGGAGATATTGAGCGCGAAGACTTTTGGCTTCAATTGAGTGATAAAAAATTTGATGTCATCATGTATGAGCATGTGCTCGAACATTTGAATGATCCATGGAAAGTTTTATCAAACTCGAAAAAATTTCTCAACAAAAACGGGATGCTGATTATTGCATTGCCAAATATCAGCAATGCCGATTCAAGATTCAATATGTTTTTTGGGAATTTTGATTATGAAGAAACCGGGGTAATGGACAAAACCCATTTACGTTTCTTCAATCAAAAAACCACCAGAGAAATGATTCTGAAATCTGGCTATGTGATTGAAGAATATGCATCGCCATGGCAGGTGAATCCACTCAGAGAATTTATTGATCACATTCCTTTTCTCACATATTTCAGAAATATTTTTTCGAAAAGGGCACCACGCTTTCCAAAATTTTCTGCTAACCTTACTGATGTTGTTATGATGTTTAAATGCCGCCCGTATGATTAAGCAATGGATCAAAAAGAAAATTTATAAGAGTCCATGGTTTCTCAGAATCCTGAATGATAAATCTTTGTTTGAGTATTTTCAATCGAAAGGAATTCATGTGATTGATAATCATTTCTACAATCCTGTTCCCGATACTTCGACATTGGATAAGAATTTATTTAGTGACTCAAAAAATTTATCGGCTCTTGATTTAAATGAAGCTGAACAGATCAGTCACTTCAATTATTTCAGCACCTTCAAACCGGAGTATTCAAAATTTTCATTCGAAAAAACCAATGTGGATTATGAATATTATTGGAACAATGGCGGCTTTATGTGTATGGATGCTGTTGCACTTTACGGGATGATCCGCCATTACAAACCCAAGCTTATGATTGAAGTGGGCGGAGGAAATTCCTCCAAGCTTTCTGCTACAGCAATTAATGAAAATGAAAATGAAGGGAATGGTTGCGAATTAATTTGCATTGAACCATTTCCAAATCAGATTTTAAAAAATGGATTTAAGGGATTGAAGAAAGTTATGGAAACAGAAGTGCAGAAGATTTCAATCAGTAAATTTCAAAATCTGCAAGCCGGAGACATTCTTTTCATTGATTCATCGCATGTTTTAAAAGCAGGAAGCGATGTGGAATATTATTTCGATCAAGTGCTGCCACAATTGAATGCGGGAGTGATCATCCACTTCCACGATATTTTTTTACCTGAGGAATATCCCGAAGATTGGATCATGAAAGAACATCGTTTTTGGAATGAACAATACATTCTTCAATCTTTTCTTTCATTCAATAGTTCATTTAAAATTCTTTTTGCCGGCCGGTATTTTCAGTTGATGAATGATGAGAAAATTAAAAGCGCACTTGATTTTTACCCGGCTGCAATTACCAAAGCAGGAAGCTTCTGGATTCAAAAAGTAAAATGAACAGCGAACAACCTCTCATCTCAATCATAATCGTCAACACCAATGATGAGCGCTTTCTAATTCCCTGCCTTCACTCATTAATGCAATTTGAAAATTCGCTTTCAAAAGAGGTGATCATTGTTGACAATCATTCGCGAAATGATATTCAATTACTGATTGGAGAAAAATTCCCCGATGTTTCAGTTATAAAACTTGAATACAATGCAGGGTTTTGTAAAGCGAATAATATTGGCTTGCGTGCTGCAAAGGGAAAGTATGTTTTGCTTTTGAACCCTGATACAATTCTTAATTCAAATTGCATTACTTCTTGCATTGAGTATTTCGAAACGCATTTAAATGATAACATCGGCGCTGTGGGGTGCAGGTTGAATGATACAAATGGAGATTTGCAAAAAAGTTTTTATTGGGGTGCGGCAACCATGTTGCACACTTTACAGGCAAATCCGGTTTACATTAAATTATTCGGGTACAGAATAAAGAAAAAACTTCAGGAGCGTGATGAAAAATGGTTTTCTCAAGTATCAAAAGTTAATTGGCTTTGCGGTGCTTTCTTAATGATGGAAAGAGAAACATTGATAGAGAAGAATTTCTTTTTAGATGAAGATATTTTTCTTTACAGTGATGATGTGGTACTTGGAAATCTTATCAGGAAAGAAGGTTACAGCGTAATCTATTATCCTGAAACTTCGATTACACATCTTGGCGGCGGTGGCACAGTTGTTTCAATAAAAAAATTTGAACAGATAGTAATCAGTGATTGGCTGTGCATGATGAAGATCCACGGGAAGTTTTATTTTCTTCTTAATCAAATTCTATTGTTAAAAAATATTTTTCTCAATGAAATGTTTTTTAAAAAGCAAATAATTTTTTACCCAACTACTATTAAAGATTTAAGAGAAAAACTACTGCGAAAAAAAATGTGGAACTTGTGGAAGAAGTATACATTTATCATTCTGTTTCAATTCAAAAGAAAAAATTCATCATCAGGTAAAATGCTGAAATACGATGTTTAATAAATTACGCGAGCAGCGCCATATACTTTTGAGAGTAAAAATTTCTGTTGATGAAATCATTCAGCAGGTACAAAAAATTCGAAGCAACTATTCTGTGCTTGCAATTTGTCCTGATGTAACCGGTAACAATTATCAGGGAGTAAAATCCGCTACGCTCGGTTTGTTTCCAATGAATACACTGGTGCTGCCGCAATATTTTTCCAAGAGTGTTTATTCGGTTACAGAGTTGAGAAAAATAGCGCAAGCGATTTCAGATTTAAAATTTGAAACAATTGTTTTTAGTGGCATGCCCCGCTATTGCGAAACTTTAATTCAAACTCTTAACACCGATAAAAATTTATCTGCGAATATTTTTTTCATTTACCACGGCTCATTAGCAAGTAATGCTGAATATGGGATTGATGCAAGTGACTATCTCAATTGGCTGCTTGAGTTGGCTGCATCAAAACAAATCGCAAAACTTGCCTTTGTAAAAAAAGGAATGACTGAACTTTTTTATTCACTTCAAAAAATAAATACGCAGCATCTTCTGCTTAAGACTCCGGAACTGAACCCGGCAAGAATAAATTTTGAGCGGAATGAATTGCAGATTGGTGTATTGGGCGCTGGACACTATCGAAAAAATTTTCACAATCAGGTTGCAGCAGCTTTGCTTTTTTCAGAGGCAAAAGTGCATGTAAAAAACGCGGATGAACTCAATTATTTAAAATCAAACAATAGAATAGTTCAGCATAAATATTTTGAAAATCACATTGAGTTTTTAAATCTGGTTGGCTCCATGTCACTCAACTTCTATGTTACATTCAGTGAATGCTGGGGGCAGCTGGTAACCGAAAGTTTGATGATGGGTGTACCTTGTCTTACAGCATATAACAGCGGTGTTTTGGATTTTGATAGTGATCTTAAAAAAGTACTTGTTGTTGAAGATTTTGATAATGCTGTTGCAATTCATGAACAGGCAAAAGCAGTAATTGAAAATCTTGATGAAATTGCCTTAAGAGGAATTGCTTACGTAAAGGAGCTTAATCTAAAGGCTGATGAAAAACTTACTGAATTCTTAAGATCATAAATCTTTGGGAGATAATTATTTCACCAATGCAAGCAGCTCTTTGGCAAATGCTGTAAAATTATTTGCTGCATTATAATTTGAATTCCACATTTCAAATGCTTTTTCTCTTCTATGTTTTTTTTCTTCTGGTAATGAAGCATAAAAAATTTGCAACCACTTTACTGCTTCCTCAACATCTGGCGGAGAAGAAATTAGTTTGCCGTTTTCATCAGTCACCAATTCATTTACACCACCAACAGCAGTGGCCATTACAGGAATGCCGGTTGACATGGCTTCCATCATTGCCACAGGTATCCCTTCGTACTCACTTGTGTTAATGAAAAGATCAACATGACGATCAAGATAAAATTGAATTATCTGTTCATTTGAAACATTGCCCATGAATTCTATAGTAAGTGGCGGAGATTTTTTCATCCATTCATTTCGTTGTGCCTCCATTTCATTTCTCAAATTGCCGTCTCCAAAATGAA
>JBKJNS010000361.1:0-3786 GCA_046593455.1 Chitinophagales bacterium
GTTGATTTCGGATTTATTACGACTATTTCATTAGTTCAAAAGCCGAAAGAGAAAACGAAATATTTGTATTGTGAGATTTACACCACTTTCTGTTTTTCCAAAAACCATTTCATGGTATCTCCTCTTAATCCAACTCTTAGAGTCTCGAGTGGTATTACTTCGTTCACGGGAATGTTTCCAAGGTTTACTTCAGTACCCAAAAGCTTGATGAAGAATACCTGCTGTGCTTTGTTTGGTGCCTCCCATAAAATCTTCTCCGATGGAATTTGAGTTAAAATTTCTTCCACCAATCCTTCGCGTACTTCACCGGTGCCGCGGTATATTCCTACATTACCACCTTCACGAGCTTCGGCAATAACCTTCCAGGCTCCTGCATCCAATTCTGCTTTCATTAACTGAATCCACTTGTATGGCGGAATAATTTTTTCGGCATCTTTTGACCCCACTTCACTTAAAACAGTCCTCGATTTTGCAAGCATGGAAATAATGCCGCACTTTTCATCGTGCGGAATATCCAAAGTACCATCTGAAACTTCGCAATGATCGATGCCATATTCATCCATTAATCTTTGATATTCATCCAGCGCCTTGTGAGCATAAAACCACTCGAGCAAACTGCCCCCGAAGTAAACAGGCATTTTGTATTTTTTGTAAACAGCAATCTTCTCTTTCAAGTGTGGCGTAACAGCCGAAGTGCCAAAACCAAGTTTTACAATATCAACATACGGTTCGTTTCCCGACATAAAATTCTCAACTTCCTGCACACTGATTCCTTTATCCATAACCATGGTAACACCTGCAATTCGTGGCTTTGCCGAACGGGCAGGCAAGCGATCTGTAACAAATTTCATCTGTAGTTTATTTGTATTGTTCAATAATGAAAGCAATCGAAGGATCGCCTTTTAATTCGGGCGCAAATCTAAATAGCAACTTGTGTTTTGCGTAATGATTGCTCAAACCATCTTCGAGCCACGCAATCGCTTCTTTTCTTTTCCCAAATTTAAAATAGCAGATTGAGCGCAGGTAAGCATAGGACCCAACTGATCCTTTTTCGAAAGCTGCAAAATCAACTAAGTTAAGTGCATCTTCTGTGCAACCAAGATCAATGAGAAAGCCGGCTAATTTTTCATAGTCGGTTTTAGTTTTCAATTTGGCGTTGAGTGCCATCACCGATTGACATGCAAAAATGAATGGTTCAATTTCACCCAGATTGTAAAACGCATTTGCCATTGCCATTAAGTAAGTGGCGCTGTCGGGTAAAATGCGCAATGATTTTTTATAAAAGTGAATTGCATTCTCCCAAAGTTTTTCTCTTTTAAATGTTTCACCGATTCTAAAGTATGCCTCTGAATATTTGGGATCAATGGTTATTGCCTTGCGATAATAAGATCTTGCTTTGTTATAGTCTTTCAATTTCTCGAGGCAATAACCTACAGAGAAAAATAATTCTTCATAGGGTTTTGAAAACTCAATCGCACGCTGAAACTGCTCAATGGCTTTATGATATTGCTTCAGTTGAAAATACGCATCGCCACAGTCGCGGTAGGCAAGATCGCAACTTTCATTGATGGCGGTAACAAATTCATAACTCTCAATTGCTTTCTCATACATATCAAGGTTGTAAAAAGCGTTGCCGAGATTGTGCCATGCCAAATAAGAGTATGGATTCTTTTCAATTATTTCCTGATGAAGCGATATGCTCTCTTCATATTTATCAGCGAGTTCAACACTGTACCACATTCTGCTTAAAGCCTCTTCATTATCGTGATTGATTTCCAAAACTTTCTTTAGTGAATCGAAAACGTTTTCATATTCATCACAGTCTTCATAAACATCGGCAAGTTCCAGTAGTAATTCTTCTTTATCAATTGGGTCATTAAATTTTTCAATGCCTTCTTCCAGAATTTTTATCGCTTGCACATATTGTCTTTTGCCTGCATATACATCGGAACGCAGAATATAAATGGTTGAATCGAAAGGATCAATTGACTCGGCTTTGTCCAACAATTCAAGTACAGCATTAAACTTTCGGTAATAAATAAGCAGGCTTGCTTTTCTAATTAAAAAGAAGGAAGAATAAGGATGCTGCTCTATTGCGTGATCTAAAGCCCTGATGGCTTTTTTCCATTGCTCATGTTGCTCGTAATAACTAACAATGTGTTCAAAAATATTTACATCGAAGAATTGAGATTGGTGATTGGTCACCATTTCTTCATACTGCGCTACCGAAGCACGCACATCTACATTCTCTTCTTCAAATTCGTTTTCTTCCATCTCTCAATTTTTATCGCTGCAATTTAACTACAGAAGCGAATTTACAAAAAATGAAATAGGCTTCTTTTTTCTTTTCAACAATTGACAACTCAGCAAATTAAAGTCTTCCTGATTTAATTTAAGATTGAAACACAAAAATCAATTTCTTTGCTCAATAATTTTTTCTTAATGAAATTCATTTGTTTTCTCTGCGGAATATTTTTTTCATTATCACTTGCAGCACAACAAGAACTTTATTGGCAGCAGGAAGTTAATTATTCGATCAAAGTAAAATTAGACGATGTAAATAATTTTTTGAGAGGAAATATCGAAATCGAATACACCAACAACTCGCGGGATACATTGCATTACCTTATGATGCACCTGTGGGCAAATGCTTACAAGAATAATTTCACAGCATTCGCAAAACAACAATTGGAAAACGGCAGCACTGATTTTTATTATTCGGATGAAAATGATCGAGGTTACATTGACAGTTTGAATTTTGTTGTAATGGGTTTGAAGACCCGCACTGAAATTGATTCTGTAAACATAGACATTGCTAAAATCAATTTACCCATTCCGCTTTATCCGGGTAAAAAAATGGTTATCACTACGCCATTCAGAATTAAAATTCCAAAAACATTTTCGCGGATGGGGCATATTGGTCAGCAATACCAAATCTCGCAATGGTACCCAAAACCGGCGGTGTATGATCGCTATGGCTGGCATGCAATGCCTTACTTAGATCAAGGAGAATTCTATAGTGAGTTTGGGAAGTTTGATGTAGAAATTACGTTACCAAAAAATTATGTGGTTGGTGCAACAGGAGTGTTACAAAATAAAATTGAAGAAGAGTGGCTGAATAAAAGATCACAGGCAACTATTGATAAACTGAGCTCACCGATTTATGTAAATAAATCTGAGCGTGATTCATTTCCGCCTTCATTACCCGAAACAAAAACATTGCATTACAGCGCCGAGAAAGTGCATGACTTCGCATGGTTTGCCGATAAAAAATATAATGTTGTAAAAGGAAGTGTTGAACTTCCTTACTCAAAAAATGAAGTTACCACATGGGTAATGTTTACCGATGATCAGGCAAATGTTTGGCGCAATGCAATCCATTATGTTGACTCTTCGATTTACTATTATTCAAAATGGGTTGGTGAATATCCTTACCCGCAAGCAACAGCAGTTTATGGTGCGCTCGAAGCAGGTGGTGGTATGGAATATCCCATGATCACAGTGATCAGTGGCACCAGCCACTCAAAAGATTTGGAAGGTGTGATTGCACATGAAGTAGGTCACAATTGGTTTTACGGAATTCTTGCGTTCAATGAGCGTGAACATCCGTGGATGGATGAAGGCATCAATTCATTTTATGAGAACCGCTATGTAGAAACACGATATCCCGATGAAGGATTTTTCGCGGATATCATTCCTTTCATTGTAAAAACATTGGATTTGGATTATCCGCATCACTATGGAAATTATCTCTTTTATAGCTTTTGTGCTGCGCCTCAAAATGAT
>JBKJNS010000420.1:0-2771 GCA_046593455.1 Chitinophagales bacterium
TTTTCAAAAAAATGTAGTTTGTTGTCGTGATTATTTTTCATTTTTCGATTAATAAGTAAAAAATTTAATTTCAGATTTAGTCATATTTGAATAAAAGTCAAGATCTTTTTTTGTTTCCTTCGAGGAATATACCAAATGGTCAAGTCCTGCCCATAAAAGAAACCATCCTGCCGGTTCAAACAACACGAGCAATAAATGTATATGGAATTTTTGCGTGTTCAGATATGAAATATAGCTTGCTGCCATCATTAAAATAATTCCTGTTACTGTTAGATAAAAACCTCTTTTATTTATTTTCCTAACTTCATGAGTCAACTCCTGATGTACACTTTTAAAATAGGAGTGTAAACTTTTAATAATTATTTTTTCATCCTCGTCATTTCTTTTATTTTTAGGTAACAATAGATTTAATGCTATCTTTTTTCCGGTTTTATTTCTCGAAATTTTTTTGGACTGCATTATGAAATCATCCGACAATGTTCTTTCTGAATACGGACTTGGGTCAAAGTCAGAAAAAATACTATCATAAGAATCTAACATGATACTTATCTCGGCAAGTTTGAGCAATGATTGTTTTGATTCATCACTTATCTCATCTTGCTTTTTTTTATTGATTATATCCAATATTGTATCTCCTAATTATTTATAGAAAGCATCCGGGACAATGAAGTTTTAAAATGGAAGGGTAAGCTGCACAACACTACAAATGATACACAAATATAATTAATACCTCCCTGAGACAATTATCTGTTAAAGATTTTCATTTTTTGTATTCGCACTGCGTTTAAAATTGCCAAGAGTGCGACGCCTACATCTGCAAAAACTGCCTCCCACAAAGTTGCTATTCCTCCTGCACCAAGAATTAATACAATGAGTTTTACTGCAAATGCCAGTGAAATATTTTGCCACACGATTTTTTTTGTTTCTTTTCCGATACGAATTGCAATTGCAATTTTTGAAGGTTGGTCGTTTTGAATTACGATGTCGGCTGTTTCTATTGTTGCATCGCTGCCTAAACCTCCCATTGCTATTCCTGCATCGGCTAATGCTACTACGGGTGCATCATTCACACCATCACCCACGAATGCAACTTTTCGGTTTTCGTTTTTTAATTCCTGAACTTTTTGCACTTTATGTTCGGGTAATAAATCACCGTAAGCGGTGTCTATATTTAATTCTTTGGCAACTTTGTCAACTACAATTTGTTTGTCGCCACTAAGCATTACGGTTTTGATATTGAGTTTGTGCAATGCTGCGATGGCTTGCTTTGCATCTTCTTTTATTTCATCGGCAATGGTGATGTAGCCGTGAAAATTATTGTTGATGGCAATGAAAACAATTGTGTCAAAAATATTTTCGAGATTGATGTTGTATTTAATATTGAATTTGTCTAAGAGTTTTTGATTTCCTGCAAGGACTTCAAAGCCGTCAATCTTTCCTTTCATTCCATGCCCTGCAATTTCTTCTGCGTTTTCAATTTTTGCATTTTTAATTGTATCGCCTGCATGTTGCACAATTGCGTTTGCAACCGGGTGTGTTGATTTGCTTTCAAGTGCTGCTGCTAATTTGATTAAAAGTTTTTCGTCAAATTCATTAACGACAATTTTTTGCACTTTGAAAACTCCTTTTGTGAGTGTGCCTGTTTTGTCCATTACAACGGTGTTGACGGTTGTAATTACATCTAAAAAATTACTGCCTTTAAATAAAATTCCGTTACGGGATGCTAAACCAATTCCTCCAAAATATCCCAACGGAATAGAAATGACTAATGCACACGGGCAAGAGATAACGAGAAATATTAAAGCACGATACAACCAATTTGCAAAGACATATTCGCTGACAAAAAAATAAGGAAGTGTAGCGATTGCAATTGCGAGAAACACAACTATTGGTGTGTAGATTTTTGCAAACCTGCTGATGAATAATTGTGTTTGTGATTTTCGGGAAGTGGCATCTTGCACCATTTCTAAAATCTTTGAGAGCTTGCTGTCTTTGATTAGTGCAGTAACTTTAATATCAGCAACGGTGTTTAGGTTGAGCATTCCTGCCAAAACTTTTTCGCCTTTGTATTTTGTGTCAGGTTTGCTTTCGCCTATGAGTGCTGCGGTGTTGAATGAACTTGTTTCGGAAATTAGTTCTCCATCTAAGGCAACTTTTTCTCCTGCTCTTACTTGTATTATTTCATTGGGTAAAACTTCACTTGGTGAAACGGTTTTTGAAATTCCGTTTCGTAAAACAGTTACGGTATCAGGTCTTACATCTAACAATGCTTTGATGCTGCGTTTTGCTTTGCTTACGGCTGCTGTTTGAAATAATTCTCCGATGGCATAAAACAACATTACTGCAACTCCTTCGGGATATTGTTTGATGGCGAATGCACCGATTGTTGCAATGGACATTAGGAAAAATTCTGAAAAGAATGCTCCTTTAGAAATTGATTTGATTGCATCTTTCATCACCGGGAAACCAACGGGAATGTATGCTGCGATATACCATGCAAGCCGAATATATCCTGTAAAAAAATTTGCTTTAATAATATATTCTAAAACAATTCCTCCTATAAGTAAAACCAAACTTATGATGGCTGGCAAATATTCTAACCATGGAGGTTTATTTTCTACCTCTACCCGAACAGTGAGTTTATCGGCATTTGAATTAACTTTTTCTTCTAACGAACAACAGGTTATATTACCCTGTGCATCGTAAGTGTGTTTGTGATTTGGATTTGTATTGAGCATTGCTTTTGTTTTTTTTATAAAAAAGGGAATGTG
>JBKJNS010000039.1:0-4741 GCA_046593455.1 Chitinophagales bacterium
ATTTGGGTGTGGTGAATGATGTAAAATATTGTTTGCGCCCCGATCTTACCGATGCTGTTCCTGTGTTAAAAGATGGCGCACTAGTGAGAGCAAGTATTGAAGATGATTTGGAAGGCGAATTTTTTTCACTCAACAATCAGTTAAGAAAATAATTCTGATCAACCGCTGACGGGTTTTAAAAACCACCGTCAAAGTTTTGCTCCACCATGCTTCGCAACGCACTCATCATTGGCTTCGGAGGTTTTTTTGGAACCATTGTACGCTATCTTTCTTCGCAATTCATTTTTAAAATTTACCCTTCATCATTTCCACTTGCAACTTTATTAATCAATGTTGTGGGTTGTTTTTTGATCGGAATTTTTTTCGGAATTGCTGAAAAAGAAAATTTTATTTCATTGGAGTGGCGCATGTTTCTCACAATAGGTTTTTGCGGCGGCTTCACTACGTTCTCTGCATTCTCATTGGAGAATGTTCAATTACTCAATCGCGGTGAATGGGGCTATGTAATGCTTTACACAACTGCGAGTGTTGTTGTTGGAATTCTCGCAACTTACTTTGGAATATGGGTAATGAAAACAGTGGTGTGATTTTAACAAGGTTTAAACACAGAGAGCACAAAACACGGAGTTCACTAAGGAAACTCATTTACCTCTGTGAAAAAATCTCCGTGTTCTAGGTAGTAAAAAAACACAAACTGTACTTTTGCTACTCTCACAATTAAATTTCAATGGCTTTAGAAAAATGGTTGTCTGCTGAGTTACTTAGCGTGATGGATGAAACAGAAAACACCAAAAGTTTCTTTTTCAAAGTGCGTGAATTGGAATCACTTCCTTTCAGAGCAGGGCAATTTATTACTTTCGATCTTCCTATCTCCGATAAAAAAATAAAGAGATACCGCAGCTATTCTATTGCATCAGCTCCCAATGCAACCAATGAATTCGAATTAATTATTTCTTATGCGCCAAATGGTTTGGGTACTAATTATTTGTGGAATGAAATAAAAGTCGGTTCCACCATTCCTTTCAAAGGCCCATCCGGAATGTTTACCTTGCCTGAAGTAATTGAAAATGATTTATGCCTGATTGCAACCGGCACCGGCATCGCTCCTTTCCGCTCGATGCTTTTGGATTTGAAAAACAAAAACAAGTCAACAAAAAATATTTACCTGGTTTTTGGAACACGGTATTATAAAGATGTTTTGTACAGAGAAGAAATGGAAGCACTGCAAAAGCAATTACCAAATTTTAAATTTCATTTCACACTCTCACGCGAAGATGCTGCTGATTACACAGGAAGAAAAGGATATGTGCATCCGCTGTATGAAGAATTATTTGCCGAAAATCGACCGGCAAATTTTTATTTATGCGGCTGGAGAAATATGGTTGATGAAGCAGAGAAAAGAATTATGGCAATGGGTTATGAGAGAAAGAATATTCATGTGGAGTTGTATGGGTAAAAAATAATATTGTCTGAATCAGAATTTTCAGAATTTTAAAATGTGCTGAATTACTTTTTTATTCTTCTTATTCTTTTTTTCTGAAAATTCTGATTCAGATATTTCTAATTTATCCAACATTATACTTCGGGTTAAAAATGAGTTTGTACTCCAAATTTTTTGCGCCAAAGTTTATCAGTAATCCTTTTGCAAAGTCGTAGGCACAACATAATTTTTTGCTTGTGCCAGGTGCACATCTTCTAAAGAAATCAAGGCTTTCAATTCAACAACAACTTTTTCATCAACAATAAAATCTGCTCTTCTTGATCCAACTTCAATACCATCATAATAAATTATTTGCTCTAACTCACGCCCAAAACTTAAACTCGCCCTTTCCATTTCTATTGCCAAACATCTTTGGTAAATCACTTCCTGAAAGCCGTTACCCAAAGTGTTGTGAACTTTCATGGCACAACCAATAATTTTGTATGTCAATTCATCTTTTTCCATTGGTATAATTTTTTTATTCTTTTACTCTTGTCTGAATTGGAATTTTCAAGATTCAAGAATTTTTTAAATTATTTTATCATTCTCCTAATTCTTTTATTCTGAAAATTCTGATTCAGACAAAAAATAAAAGAAAAACCCTGAATCACTCCAGGGTTTTTCTTTACAACTTGTAATCTTCATACATCACCTCGTTACAATCACTCTGCTAATAGCAGATTGTGTTGCACCGCGATAACGAATGGTATAAGCACCGGCAGGTAAATCTTCTGCCGACCATGTAAATCTTGAAGAACCTTTTTTCAATTGCACTTCAACAATCTTTAATGACATTCCTAATTCATTGTACATCACCAGCTCACCCTGCTCTTCAATTGCTGAGGAGACTGTAACATTAATGAGCTCTCTTGCTGGGTTGGGTTCAATCTGCATCATTACATCACCTTCATTACCCATTTGTCCCATCAACCCTTCCTGGTTGTCAATGTCTGGTTTATCACCACCAAATGCAAGACCAATGTTCTTCACTTTAAAAGTGAACAAGCAGGTAATACAATCTTGTCCGTTACACAGTGCGCTGATGGTAACAGTGTAAGTTCCGGTTTGTGTTGGAGTAAATGTGATTGGTAACCCCGAACCACTCAGGAAGAATGCATTATTTCTGTTGATGATCCAAGTATAAGTTGCACCACAAGTTGCACCTCCAATACAATCATATGCTCCCGCAACTGTAATTGGGAAGTTTGGTTTTGAGCCATAAGTGGTTCCGCAACTCTGATCAATGTACGATGCGCTGCTGGTGGTAATATTGAAAGGTTCCCATGATCCGCAATTACATTCCTCAACAGCTTCAAATGTTATTTTACAATCCTCACATTTATTTACACCGCAAATGCCGGTCATTGTAACCGTACATGTTCCGCTGATGATGGTAAACGAAGGTAACCCTACACCTGACAATGGTGTTGCATTTCCCGATACCGACCAACTTATTTGCGACTGACAACTTGCATCACCCGAACAAACGTAGCCGCCACCGGTAAACACAATCAATGAGTTTGGTGAAACATTCGGAATTGAAGTATTGCAGGAAGCAGAAGTATTTGTTGTTGCTCCGTTGCTGGTAATACTTAATTGTAAATTATCATCCCACTTTCCACACTCACAAATTTCTTGCGGATGCGTAACAAAGGTTATCGTGCATGTATCGCATGCAAGGTTTCCGCAAGAGCTTACCATAGTTAAAATGCAGGTTCCGCTGTTTACGGTAAAGGAAGGCAACCCCGTTCCCGAATTAGGTGATGCATTGCCTGTAACTGTCCAGGTTATTTGTGATGAACAGGTTGAATCGCCTGCGCAAACCCATCCTCCGCTGTTAAAATTCACATAAGAATTTTCAGGCAGATCTGTAAAGTTTGTACCGCACTCAACAATAGGATAGTTAACAATGGTTACAGCATCGCTGATAGTAACATTAAAGAATTCCATTTCGTCAACACAAGCACATTCAACATTGCATTCAGGCAGCACAAAACAAACCGTATCAACTGCATGGCAGCAGCAGCCGATGCTGTCAAGCAAAGTAATGTGGTAACAAATTTCTGTGCCTGCAGGCAGGTTACTGTTAAACGTAAATATTTGCGATGCACTGGAGTCGGGCATTATAAATGGATTGTAAAAAAACACCAGAGGGAAGTTGGGTATTATCGGACTCATCCAATCAATAACCGAAGTGCTGATAGGGTATGGGCTGTTATTGGTAACCGTAAATGTGTATTGATAATTTCCATCACCCAAACAAATGATGGTGTCTTCCACTGTGCCGCAAGGATTTTCCAATGGAGGATCGCAATGGAACACCAATGTATCAGTACAAACAATACTATCCATTCCATTTACATCCGGCACAAACCAATTGAATAAAACCGTTTGCGGATTTGCAGCACCTATTGCAAGATTCAAACAGAGTGTAAATAAATCTGTAGTTGTTCCCAAAGGAATGGTGCCGCTTCCGGGAGGATAGAAACTCATCATTGATGCATTTCCTGCCGCTGCCCAACCTGCACCGCCAACACCCAATGTGGTTGATGCAATCGTTGCTCCCAATGAAATGGGAACCACCTGCACGCCTGAAAAATAATTCCCATTAAAATTATTGGTGATTGAAATCTGCTGACAGCAATCGGTATTTGTAGGGTCGCTTACAGCACTCACACTTATGTTATCACACGGATCACAATTAGGAAGTGTGATGCACAACGAATCGTAACAACACGTATCACCAAAAATCACGATGCTGTGCAAACAAAAAGTTTCGGGTAAAGGAATATCAGGTTCTCCGCTTAAGATGAATGGTGTGGAAGGAATCCAACCGGAACTTTGGTTTGGTTCAAGATTCAGGAACTGATAGTAGTACGACATTCCGTTCACTAAGAATGGATAGGTAAAATTGTTCAGCATGATGGATGCCGACGAAACTGCATTGTTATTCACTACCATTATTTGGAATGAATAGGTTCCATCAGTATTGCACCAGATTGTATCAGTAAGAGTGATGCAATCAGATGAGTCGCAATCTTTAGGCGTGTAGTAAAACTTTGTACTGTCAGTGCAGCCATTCAATGTAGTTGCGATCAATGTGATTTGGTAAGGAACATTGTAGTTGGGCAGATTGATGTTGTTCAATCCAAGATTCTGAAGATTACTTACTGTGACTCCATTGATTTGCCAATCATAGCTTGCATAACCCGGAGGACCGGTAATGGTATCAACAACAGGATTATCGCAAGCAGAGTCGCA
>JBKJNS010000075.1:0-5392 GCA_046593455.1 Chitinophagales bacterium
GGTATTAGGCATGAATGATTGTTAAGTTTTAATCACAAACAATAAAACTTATTCTGTAAAAATCGCAATACTCAACTCAGCAAATTACATTTGTGCGAAATATTTTTCATCAATGAGTTTAAGTGAACATGAAATCCTGCGCCGCCAGGCATTGCAGGAATTAATTGAAATGGGTATTGATCCTTATCCTGCGGAAGGGGTTGAGGTGAATGGATATTCAAGAAATATCATAGCTGAATTTGAAAAAGATCCTTTGTCTTTTGAAGGGAAAACATTTTCAATTGCAGGCAGAATCACGAGCAAACGTATAATGGGTGGTGCATCTTTTTGCAGTATTAATGATTCGAAAGGAAAGATACAAGTGTACTTGAAGAAAGATGAATTGTGCACTGGTGATGATAAATCACTCTATGAAATTGTTTGGAAAAAGTTACTTGACCTTGGTGATTTTATTAGCGTAACAGGTTATGTTTTCAGAACTAAAACAGGTGAAGTTTCCATTCATGCCCAATCGTTCAAACTACTTAGTAAATCTTTAAAACCACTGCCCGTGGTTAAAGAAAAAGAAGGAGAAAAGTTTGATGAAGTAACCGATGTTGAATTGCGATACCGCCAGCGCTATGTTGATTTGAATGTGAATCAGAACTCTAAAGAAATTTTTTTACAGCGCTCGAAATTGGTTGAGACCATGCGTCAATTTTTGTTGGAGCGCGAATATGTAGAAGCGGAAACTCCCATTCTGCAACCTATGTATGGCGGAGCTGCAGCAAGACCTTTCACCACACATCACAACACGCTCGACATGACTTTGTATTTGCGCATTGCCAATGAGTTGTATCTAAAGCGATTGATAGTAGGTGGTTATGAAGGAGTGTTTGAGTTTGCAAAAGATTTTAGAAATGAAGGCATGGATCGTTTTCACAATCCAGAATTTACCATGATGGAATTGTATGTTGCGTACAAAGATTATGAGTGGATGATGAATCTGGTGGAAGAAATGGTTGAACGTGTTGCGCTTAATCTTCATGGCAAAACGCAAGTGCAGGTTGGCGAAAATTTAATTGACTTCAAACGACCGTGGAAACGCTTTACCATGTTCGAAGCCATTCGGCATTTTACTCAAATTGACATCAGTGAAATGAATGAAGCACAGTTGCGAACCACAGCACATGATTTAAAAATTCATGTGGATGCAACAATGGGCAAAGGAAAAATCATTGATGAAATCTTTGGAAACAAGTGCGAACCATTTTTAATTCAACCAACTTTTATTACCGATTACCCTGTAGAAATGTCACCGCTTGCAAAAAAACACCGGAGCAAACCCGGATTAGTGGAACGCTTTGAAGCCATCTGCAACTCAAAAGAAATCTGCAATGCATTTAGTGAGTTGAATGATCCGCTCGATCAGCGAAAAAGATTTGAAGATCAATTGGAGTTAGGCAAGCGCGGTGATGAAGAAGCCATGCAACTCGATGAAGATTTTTTGCGTGCACTCGAATACGGCATGCCGCCCACAGCAGGATTAGGAATCGGTATTGATCGCCTCGCAATGATAATGACCAATGCAGCGAGTATTCAGGATGTAATTTTATTTCCGCAAATGAGAGCAGAGAAACAATGAGCAAATGTGATAATATGCAGATGTGCTGATGGGTGGGTATTAAAATGTAAAAATATAGAAATCGGAATCAGAGGTTTTTCTTTTTAAAGGATATTTTAAAATGGATGAAGAGAGAGCTAAGAAAAATTTGATCGTTGAGCTAACGTTAGAGTTCTCGTTTCTTGTAAAGAATTATTGTGAGCAACTTGAAACGGCAAGGAAGTATAATCTTGCAAATCAATTTTTCAGATCATGTACTGCAATTGGTGCATTAGTACGTGAGGCACAAAACTGTGAAAGCAAAGCATACTTTATTCACAAAATGAAAATTGCAACTAAAGAAGGTGATGAAACCGAATACTGGCTTTTACTGTCGCGACACTATAAGAATGTTCCACCGCCTGAAATGTTGTTCTCAAAGTTAGAATCAATCAACAAAATCCTGAACCGAATAATAACCACCAGCAAAGGCAAATGATTCAAAACTTTAATAGCAAATTATTTTCATTACTACGCCATTATATGCTTCGCATCATTAGCATATTAGCACATCATCACATTTGCACATCAACACGTTTATTCATTTGCACATTAGCACATCTGCTCATTTGCACATTTTCATTTGCGCAACTGCGTGTGATTCCTTACAACAGTGACAGCACTTTTTTTCGTGCAGATATTGCTATCAAAAATGCCGATCGCTGTTATTATTTATTTCTCGAGGCAGATTCATTGAATTCACTTCCTTCCAATTATAAAACATTGAAGCACTTGAAAGGCATTGCATTCAAGCATTGCATGTTTGTGAACTGGAATGAAACTATGAAACAGCTTTCTCAATTCACCACACTTGAATATCTGGAGATTAGTGTAAATGAATTGAAAGCATTGCCCGATGGTATTTCAGAATTAAAACAACTCACTTCTCTCAATGTAAAATCGAATTTGCTTTCTGATGTGCCCGCATCAATCATTTTATGTGAGAAGTTGCAATATCTTAATTTGAGTTTTAACAGAGGAATGAATTGGTCTTCGGTTTTTGAAACACTGAGTGAATTAAAATCACTGGAAGTGCTGGATATTTCTGCTTGTAATATTTCTTCTTTACCTGAAAATATTTCTTCCTTAACTCAGTTGCACGAAATTGATCTGTCGAATAATAAACTTACTTCTTTTCCTGCAGATATGGAAAAACTGACTGCACTTGAAGCAGTGGAGTTAAGAAATAACGCAGCCCTTGATTATGAAAAAGTAGTAGCAGAACTTTCTCAGGTTACGCAATTGAAAAAATTGGATCTTGCCTCAAATAATGTAAAAAAACTACCGGATGCAATCGGGAGTTTAAAATCACTGGAGCATTTAGATCTAAGCGGAAATCTTTTGCAGGAACTTCCAAAATCATTTACATCACTTACTCAATTGCGTGAGCTCAATCTTGGCACAGATGCAATTGGTCAGCGTTGTAACCGCATTCATGATCTTCCAAAGGACTTTGATAAGCTGGTAAATTTAGAAGTGCTCAATCTTTCTCGCGATTCCATCGAAAAAATACCCGATGCAATTTCAAAAATGCCGAAGCTGCGTGAACTCAACTTAACATACTGCAATCTTTATTCAATATCAGAATCACTTCGAGGAGCAAAGAATTTAGAGATACTGATTCTTGATCATAACAAGATCAATAAAATTCCTGAATGGATTGGTGAACTCTCTTCATTGCTTGAATTGCATTTGGATGGTGATTTTTTTGTGAATCATCTTTTGAAGATTCAATTAATTCCGGCTTCCATTTCCAATTGTAAAAATCTAGAGGTGCTTAGTTTAAAAGATCAGGTAATTGTGGGATTACCTGCAACATTTTCTCAACTGCAAAAACTTCGGGTACTTGATCTAAGAGATAATTTAATTCAGGATTTGCCGAAGGATTTTTCTACGTTACAAAATTTAGAGTACCTCGATTTAAAAGCGAATGAACTCACTTCATTGCCACCGAATTTTTCTTCCTTAAAAAAAATGAAAACTTTAAGCATCGCGTACAATACTTCACTCGATATGTCAATTGCTTCTTCTCAATTGAAGTTGATGACTTCACTAGAAACGCTTGATATTAGCTTTAACAAACTCACCCCAAAGATTTATTATGATCTTAAGAAAGCGTTACCCAAAACGCAGATCATTGCAAAGGGGTTTAATAATTTGATTCCGATAGATAGCCGATAGCTTCTCAATTCAAATATATAAATAGAAGTTGGAATTTATTTGGAGTGCGTGAGGAAAAAGATAACTTTACTTGTTCAATTTATTTTTAAAATAAACTCGCTGTCTTATGAAATTACTATCCACTTCAGTGCTGATTTTAATTTTTACATTTCAGAATCTAATTGCACAAATTAATCCTGCTGACACCTCACTCTATTGCACAGTTTACCAAATTGACGGATCAAACTATGACATGTATTTATGTAAGATTGATTATGGCACCGGCTTATGTTCTAAGATTTCAACACTGCCTGTAGCAACATCACTCTATACTCAGCATGGTGCAACCATTGACCCTTTTAAGAATATTTTTTATTTTACTGATGGTACGCACTTGATTTCTGTTGATATCGTAACAGGGAACTTATTGAATTCAATTACTCTAATTAACGGTGACTATGAGGATTTTATCGAGATGCATTTTAACTATGGCGACTCCACCATCTATGCTTTGAACAATATTACATTTCCTGTTTCCGAATACCGAATTGCTAAAATTGATCCTGCTACAGGATTAGTTACTGATGTCAACACAACCCCAACCGGATTAAAATCCAATGTCAATGCTTATACAATTGATGCGATTAATAAACGTGTCTATCTCTCAGGTACCAGTACCTCACCAGACGATTCGTTATTTATTATGGATTTGGCGACCGGGCTTATAGAAGCAAGAATGCCTATCAGTTTTGATGGGGTGTACAATAATGGTAATTACATTTATAACGTTTTCAATAATTTTTGCTTTGATAATTTACATAATAAACTTTACGGAGGTTACCGAAACGAAGGTGTTTCTACTAATGAAATGATTGCCGAAATAAATACCAATACTGCTGCAGCAACAGCTTTTGTAGCCTCCAGTTTTAGTGATTTAATTTCCAACGCGTTTCAAGCTGCTGATATTGATCCTTTGAAGGGGATTTTTTTCAAGCAATCCCATCCAACAGAGTTAGTTCAGTTGGATTGCATTTCTGGCAATCCAATCGCAGATAATATCGTGATACTTCCATTCAATCAAGGGGCATATAACTTCAATGTTATTTATCCTTATTATCTCTCATCAGTTGTTGGGGAAGAAACTATTTCTAAATCTTTGCCACGCACTGAGTTATTTCCAAATCCTTCATCAGATTTTATTCAGCTCAAAAGTGGTTTGTCAACGGGAACTAAATTTGAAATTTCCATTCTGGATATTTTGGGAAGAACAATCAAACATGAAAACCTCACTGCAGAAAATGACGGCTCCCCGATTTCAATTGAGAAACTTTCGTCAGGAATTTATTTTCTCCGTGTAAATGCTGATGGTAAAAATCAGACACTGAGATTTTGTAAGGCGTAATTTTCTTCAGTCATTAATAACAGGATAATTTTATTAGTAATCCGTTTATTCACAATTATTTTAATCATTTGATTAAATCATCCATTTAATATTAACTTTGCTGCCGTTCAATAATATCAGGTGGCTGCAAAAACAAAAAAGAAAACTGACCAGAGCACGGAAGAAAGGATCAAATCTGCTGCAAGAAA
>JBKJNS010000293.1:0-3100 GCA_046593455.1 Chitinophagales bacterium
AAGTAAAATCAGCAGTGATAAGGATAGAAAGATTGGAGTCACCTGAAAAAGTTGAGGATGAAAAATTCTTTTTTGCTCTGGTAAAATCAGGTTTTAATCAAAGGAGAAAAACATTGCGTAATAGTTTGAGTGCTCTAATAAGTGATAGTGATTTATTGAAAGATAAAATGTTTAATCAGCGTGCCGAGCAACTTTCTGTGAGTGAATGGATTCAATTATCCAATCAACTATTTAAAAGAAAATAATTTTTTTAAGGAATGAAAAAAGTTTTAGTGACAGAAGAAATGCATCCTTCATTATTGGAGGGATTAAAAAGTTTAGGATTCGAATGTGATTACGTGCCTGGGATTTTGCAAGCAGAAGTTGGATCAAGAATACATTCTTATACAGGATTGATTGTTGCAACCAGGATTTTTGTTGATCAAAACTTAATTGAAAAAGCTACTTCACTAAAATTTATTGCAAGAGCCGGATCGGGCATGGAGAATATTGATGTTGCATTTGCGCAATCAAAAAATATTCAATGTATTAATTCACCTGAGGGAAATGCAAATTCAGTTGGTGAACATTGTATTGCATTGTTGCTTGCAATGTTTCATAACATCACAAAATCTTTTCTCGAAATAAAAAGCGGACAGTGGCTGGTAAATGAAAACCGTGTTCATGAATTGGAAGGAAGAACCATTGCATTAATTGGCTATGGTAATACAGGAAAATCTTTCGCTGAAAAGCTGAAGCCGTTTGGGATGAATGTGCTTGCCTATGATAAATACCTGAGTAATTATGGAAATGAATTCGCAACAGAAAGTGACATGGAAAATATTCTTAGAGAGGCAGAAATCATTTCATTCCATGTCCCTCTCAACAGTGAAACAAAATTTTTGGTGAACTTGAATTATTTGCAACGCTTTCAGAATAATCTGCATCTCATTAATACCGCGAGAGGAAAAGTTATAAGACATGCTGATCTTCTTGAATTAATTCGAAAAGGAAAAATTGTTAATGCTGCATTAGATGTGTAAGAGAATGAAAATATTTCTTCACAATCAATTGAAGAAAGAAGCGTCTTCAATGAATTATTGAATACTGGCAGAGTAATGTTTACACCGCACGTTGCAGGAAAGAGTTTTGAATCGAGAAAAAAGATTGCTCAGGTGCTGTTAAGAAAGATTGAAGAAAAATTTTAATGTCAGAAGTTTGTAAAAGCAATGTGACAATAGATCAGGCAATAAATTATGGTTATACTTTTATTTCGTGAAATCAATTAGGAAGTTATATTTGTCGCCTCTACATTTTTAAAACCAAACCAAATGAATTCCGCAGTATGAGAAAAATCTACGCTCTTATTATACTGTCACTTATTGTTTCAACCAAGCTCTTCGCTCAATTGGGAGAACTTCAGGGAAAGGTAACTGATGACAAAACAAATGAAGGTATTCCGTTCGCTGCAGTAGTATTGGAATTGAATGGCACCCAAAAAGGTGTTGGCGAAACGGATGATGACGGACGATATACCATTAAGCCCATTGTACCCGGTACATATACGTTAAGAATCATACTTACGGGATATCAACCTGTTACTATCACCGGAATTACAGTTGTCTCTGACCGTTTTTCATTTCAAGATGCAAAAATGAAAGTGAGTATTAGTGAGCTTCCTGAAATATTTGTTTCTACGGAAAAACTGATTGAACCTGATAAAACTTCAACAGGTAGCACCTTAACCAAAGATGAAATCGAGCACATTGCAACACGTAATACAAATAGTTATGCATCACTTACCGCGGGCGTTTCTCAAAAGGATGATGGAAAGGAATTAAATATTGCAGGTGCCCGTTCAAATGCAACTCAATATATAATAGATGGTATTAAAGTTCGCGGGTCAATTAATTTACCACAGAGCTCAATTGAACAGTTAACGGTTTTAACAGGTGGTATTCCTGCAAAATATGGCGATGCACTCGGTGGAATTGTAAATGTTACTACTCGTGGTCCGTCACAGGAATACAGTGGCAGTGTGGAATTGGTGACATCGCAATTTCTTGACCCTTACGGGTACAACCTTGCAAGTGCAAATCTTTCAGGCCCTCTGATGATGAAAGAAAAGGGAACCTCAAATGCAAAAAGCATCATAGGATTTTTTGTTTCAGGAGAATGGGAACATGCCAAAGATGGTTCTCCTTCGGCTGTGCAACTTTATAAAGTTAACGATGATTACCTAAGTTTTCTTGAACAGAATCCGCTTACATTATCTCCTACATCTTCTGGTTTTGTACCCACGGCTTCATTTATTACTGCTGATAATCTGGAAGAAACCAGTGTTCGCCAAAACAATGTATCTGATGCATACAGGTTATCTGCAAAGCTTGACTTTGATTTAAATAAATATACAAGTTTAACAATTGGTGGCAATGCTGAACTGTCACGCTATGTGAATTGGGATTACAATTCAAGTCTTCTCGCTTTCAACAGTGCCAATGAAGCATACAAAGAAAATACCTACAGAGGTTTTATAAGATTTGTACAGAGATTTCCGACTTCTCAAAATAAGGAGAAACAATCAGTTTTTCAAAATGCCTATTATTCTATTCAGGCTGATTACACAAAATTTTATCAAAATTGGGGTGATGAAAATCATGGTACCAATGCTTTTGATTACGGTTATGTTGGAAAGTTTGAAACTCTGCGTCAGGCAGTTTATGGAATTGGGCAGGATAGTATTACAGGACTAAATGGATGGCTGCTTCAAGGGTATGCTGATACTTTAGTAAACTTTACACCTGGTACACTTAATCCGCTTCTTTCAAATTATACCTCGCAATATTATTCACTTGCTCCCGGAACAGATGGCTATTACCGAAGCATTTTTGATATAGCCAATGGTGGCGGATTAATTAATGGTTCATTGCCTGTAAGCACAACTACTATTTATTCAATGTTTCTTAACACCGGGTACCCAACTACAAATTACGGAACAAGAGATAATGATCAATTTCACTTCGCATTAAATGCATCTGTAGATATTGTTAAGCCAGGTAAAGGCGACAAAAGCAAACATGCTTTGGAATTTGGATTTGAATATGAGCAAAGAACTGAGCGC
>JBKJNS010000348.1:0-3722 GCA_046593455.1 Chitinophagales bacterium
GCTTACCTTGTTTCATAGCGGGCGAAGGTAGGGGAATGAGGTGAGAGTTTTGAGTGGTAAGTGGTAAGTGGTGAGTTGTGAGTCATGAGTATTGAGTTGTGAGAACTGTGGGTCTCGAGTTTTGATTACGATGTCCAAAGCCCTTAGTACTGAGTACTCACAACTCACCTCCTCCTTCACTGCTTAACAAAAATCTGCTGCCAGCGTTTTGCATTTGAATTTATTTGCAACAAATAAATTCCTGCTTCAAAATTTTCGAGATCGAGATCAAGTGAATTATTTGTTGCTTCACTTACATTTTGAGAATACAAAATTCTTCCGCTCATATCGGTTACAGTTACAATTCCATCATTCAAATCTTGCGGGAGTTGAATGTTGAAGTTGCCGTTGTTGGGATTGGGAAAAAGGGAGAGGGAATTTTGGGAGGAAATAGTTGGGGTTGAAGTGTAGACACCACAAACTTCATAACGATACAATTCAGTTTGATAAGAGTCATTAGTAAGTGTAAGAAAAATCGAACTATCATCTACTAAATATATATAAGGATTTTGATGAGGGATAGAAAACAAGTTTTGAGCGTATGCTGTGTCAGGTTCAATTTTCCAAATGCCATTAAATTCTCCCGAATAACCTGTTGACATTTCGCAAAACAACTCATCGCAAACTCCTGTAAGTTGCCAGATGGGAGAATTATAGGCATCCGGATTTGCATAAACCTCATATGTACCAGATTCAGTTCCGTCTGTAGCCCAAATCGAACTAAGCTCACCAAAATACAAACTTTGTGAGACAATGAAGTAGGTAAGCCCACTTACATTCACAAACACGTTTTCAAATGTGTAGCCATAATTAATAGCTGGAAATGTGTGAAGCAATACATTACCTGAAATGCTACCATCTGTTTCCCATATAGAAGTTGTTCCCGAAATGTAATCAGCCACCTGGAAATATGCTACCGTATCCAAAACGACTATAGGATAACTGAAATTTAACGATGAAAAAACTGTTGAATCACCGAGTTGGTAAGTACCAGTATCTGTTCCATCAGTAACCCAAATTGACTGCGATTTGTAATTACGAAAAAGCAATTTATTGTTAACTGAAAGAAAGTTACTAAGAATGGAGTTATCAGAACTTGAATCTATATCCTTCACCAAAGTTGTTCCCTGAATGGAGCCATCCGTTTTCCATAGCTCGTTTCCCTTTAAACTATCCACAGTGGGAAAAATAAATTCATTTCCCGAGGAAGCTCCCGGTTCAATGCTAAGAGAATTCATTTGAACCAATTTTAAGGCAAATGTTCCGTTAACTGTTCCATCTGTGCGCCAAAGAAAAACTTCAAGATTGTTCCAATCCTTTACATAGAAATAACCAATGCCATTTGCCGTAGCAAAAAGTTGTGCATCATTAGAGTCGGTAAGTTGAATTGTTCCCTGCGAAGAACCATCAGTAATCCATAAGGCACCCTGATAAGCCGGGCAATTGAAAAATATTTTGTTGTTCAACGTCAAGTTATAAAAAAAAATATCGGATGAAGCTGCTCCTGTCGAGAGGTCGGTTATCATATAAGTTCCCGACTCACTTCCATCCGTTCTCCATAATTCACTGCCATGATTTGAGTTTCCATCATTAGCATTAAAGATTGTAAGCGAATCATTTATCCTATGAAAAGACATATCATAATCTGGATTCGAAGATTCAATACCTGGGTTAATATCTTTTAAAAGAATTGTACCCGGTTGTGTTCCATCTGTAAAATATGGCTCGTATCCCAGTGAAGGATTTTTAGCACGAAATATATATCGGTGATCTCCAAGTTTAGAAAACCAGTAAGGAGACGAGCCGTTTGAATTTATCCCTTCCGAAATAGGAACAAGCACTTGCGCATCCGCAGAAAATTTCAGTGCTACAATTGAAACAAGAAGAAGAAGTAATTTTTTTTTCATCGCATAAAGTTGAAGTGATAGAAAAATAGAATTCGAAGTTAAACTTTTTTACAACTCTAATCATTCATCACTGCTTTACAAAAATCTGTTGCCAGCGCTTATCAATTGAATTTATTTTCAAAAAATAAATTCCGGCTTCAAAATTTTCGAGATCAAGATCAAGTAAGTTGTTTGATGCTTCACTTATATTCTGCGAATACAAAATTCTTCCGCTCATATCGGTTACAGTTAAAATTCCTTCATTCAAGTTTTGAGGGAGTTGAATGTTGAAGTTGCCGTTGTTGGGATTTGGAAAAAGGGAGATGGAATTTTGGGAGGAAATAGTTGGGGTGGAAGTGTAGGTGCAGGCATTAAGTTTATAAAGTTCACCATAGGAAGTTCCATTGGTAGCTGTGAAAAACAATAAGCTATCATCAGTCAATAAAATACTTGTGCCTTCATTTTCATTCGAAAAAAAATCTTGATTGATAACAGTATCCGGTTCAACTTTAAAAATATTATAACCATTGTTATTATCTGAATTCATAACACAAAAAACTTTATCACAAGCGATTGACATTAATCCTATTGTTCCTTTATTCACAGCTTGAATTGGGTTTTTGTAAACTTCATAAGTGCCTAATGCAGTTCCATTAGTAGCCCAAATCGAGGAGGTGTCATATGGATAATTCTGATCGGAAATAAGTACAAAGAAGGTTAGACCGTAGGCATTCACAAAAGTATCAAATTCTGAAAATTGAGCATAATTTGGAATCGTAACCAACTTAATGGATCCTGAATCTTCACCATCAGTTTTCCAAATTGAGAATTGTTGCAATAAGGTATCGTAAGCGCGAAAGAAAATATTGTTTCCGGAAATATTATATGGATAATAAGGGAAAATTGTACTGTCATTAATTTTGAAAGTACCTTCAGATGTTCCATCAGTTATATAGAGTGAACTTATTGAATTGAACAATGTCCAAAATATAAGTTTATTTCCGAACTGTTTGAAGGTTGTAGGAGTACTGCTTTCATAACCAGCATTTATATCTTGGAGCATTAATGTTCCATTCAACGAGCCGTCAGTTTTCCAAAGCTCTTTACCATGTGTACTGTCAACGGCAGAAAAAATAAAATCATTTCCTATCGCCGCTCCTTCATATGAATTATCTATTGAATCCATAAGTTTAAATGTTCCTTCAACAGTACCATCGGTTCGCCACATTTGAGAATTGGTGGAGCTTGAAAAAACATTAAAGTAGCCAACTCCGTTAGAAACAGCATACACATTTCGAGCGTTCATGGTACCAGAAAGTCGAATAGTACCATCTGATGTTCCATCGGTAATCCAAAGCGACTTATAATCCCACATGGAATCAATTGTAAAGAAGAATTTACCATCTAGCAAAAAATATTGGTAGGGAGGTTCATTAATGAGATTAATTGGAGTTGATGCTGATCCTGGTGTAAGATCAGTAATCATGCAAGTGTTTTGTGTTGTTCCATCTGTTCGCCATAATTCCAAGCCATGATTGGTGTCACCATCATTTACCTGAAAAATGCAAAGCGAGTCACTGATGCGGACAAAGAAACCATAAGTACTCATCCAACAATCTTCTGCTCCGGGATTTATATCTTTTAAAAGTGTTGTACCTGATTGAGTTCCATTGGTGATATAAATTTCTCTTCCGGTTGTTGGATTGAATGCATTAAACAAATAAAGGTTATCACGAAATTTTGTAAATGTTGTCGGGTAAGAACTGCCTGAAGGATTTATCCCTTCTGAAATAGGAA